>JBFYXI010000291.1:0-2969 GCA_041310635.1 Desulfuromonadaceae bacterium
CGGGGCATACAGGCTGTAATAGGCGATCTGCGGCGTGGAGACGACGCAGCCGGCCAGCAGGTTCATGATCAGGAAACCGGTCAATGCCAAATAGACGACAGGTTTATTCATTGGCGTCCCCTCCCTTGCCGAAAATCAGCGATTGTGGCTGCCTGTCGAGGGTCTTCGTCAACTCCCGCAGCGAGCGCAGGGTCAGCGTCAATTCCTCGAGGGTTTTCTTGGCGTTGTAGTTGAGCGGCGAATCCTTGCCGACCGTCCCCTGCAGCTCCGCAAGGGTCTTCTGCAGTTCGTCGAGGGTGGCCTGAAGCTTGGGCGCCGTCTCGTTGTTGAGCTTTCCGGCGAAATCACCGGCCTGTTTAATCGTGACCTTGGCCTCCTTGAGGGTCTCGTTGAGTTCCTGGCCGATCTTCTCGAAGGGGATCTTTTCCAGACGGCTGGTGATCCGTGCCACACTCTCCTGGATCTGTTCCAGGGAACCGGGGAGGGTCGGGATTACTGGGTAACCGTCGACATGGTCAAGCTTTAATTTTTTCTGGTCCGAATGAAAATCGAGGTCGATCATCAGTTGGCCGGTCAGCAGGTTGCCGGTCCTGAGTTTCGCCCGCAGACCGCGTTGTTCGACCAGCATCTTCAACAGTTCGTCGGAGTTCTCGGCGGCCGCCTTTTGCGCTTCAGCCTTGCCAACCCCCTTGATGCGCTCAGGTTCGATGACGACCCTCACTGGGACGCGGAAGTCCTTCCGTCCGACGTCGAATTCCAGGTCAAGGCTGGCCACCTCGCCGATCTTGATGCCGTGCAATTCCACCGGGGCCCCGACGCTCAGGCCGCGTACCGACTGGTCGAAGAAGAGCATCCAGTAGCGGCGGACGGAGTAGATCTTCTCCTGGATGCTGTCACGGTCGGGATAAAGACGGAAGATCGCGTTGTCGGCCGCTTCCTTGCCGGGCAGCGCGTCTTTCGGCAGGTCGAACGCCAACCCGCCGCTGAGGATCGACACCAGGGACTGGGTATCGACCTTGAGGCCCTGGGCGTTGAGGTTGACATCGATGCCGCTGGCGTTCCAGAATCGGGTGTTTTCGGTGACCCTCAGGTGGTGGGGATCTTCGATGAACAGCTGGATATCGATCGACTGGCCATCTGCGCCGAACTTGTAGCTGACCACCTGGCCGACCTGGATCTGGCGGTAGTAGACCGGGGTGCCGACATCCAGGGAACCAAGGGTGTCGGCGCGCAGCCAGAAATGGCGGCCGGGGAGCCCGGTGGTCACCACCGGCGGCACTTCGAGCCCCTTGAACTGACTAGTCGGCTGGTCGCCCGTGCCGGGGTCGATGCCGATGTAAGCCCCGGCGAGCAAGGTGCCGAGGCCGGAAACCGAGCCGCCGCGGACCGTCGCGCGCACCACCCAGAAACGGGTCTTGTCGTTCAGGTGCTTCTCGGTTTCTTTTTTTAGCTCCGCAGTGACGATCACGTGCTTGAGGTCGTCGCTGAGGCGGATTTCCTCGACCTGGCCGATCTCCACGTCCTTATACTTGATTTTGGTCTTGCCGGCCTCCAGTCCCTCGGCGTTGGCGAAGGTGATGGTGATGGTCGGGCCTTTTTCGCTGACCGCCTTGAAGGCCAGCCAGCCGCCGATCAGCAGCGCCATGAGTGGGACGAGCCAGATGATGGAGAAACTGCGCCCGCTTTTGACTTTGGCGGTGGCCGCGTGCTGCGCGGCGGGGGAGTGTTCGGTCATGCGTCCTCCTCGAGAACATCCCAGATGAGACGGGGGTCGAAACTCTCCGCGGCGATCATGGTAATCACCACCACCGCGGCAAAATAGAAGGCGGCCGGGCCGGCCTCGATGCTGGCGACAGCGCCGAGCTTGACCAGGGCCACCAGGATCGTCACCACGTAGACGTCGAGCATCGACCAGCGCCCGACGGCTTCGGTCAGACGGTAGAGCAAGGTGCGGTCCTTCGGCCGCCACTTCCAGCGAAACTGCACACTGAGCAGCAGGATAACCAGGATCAGCAGCTTGAGCAGCGGCACGAAAACGCTGGCGATGAAGATCACCGCGGCGATCTCCCAGGATCCGCTGTAAACAAAGTAGATCACCCCGCTCATGATGGTGTCGGCCTGGGTGGTGCCGAGGGCCGAGGTGACGGTCATCGGCAGGATGTTGGCCGGGATGTATAGGATGGTCGCGGCGCAGATCAGGGCCCAGGTGCGCGCCAGGCTGTTCGGTTTGCGCTCGTGCAGCGGGGCGCCGCAGCGCGGGCAGCACAGGTGGTCATGGGCGCCGCCGGCCGGCGGTGCGGCAAGGAGATGACAGTCGTGACAGCTGAGCAGGCCGAGCTGGCGGGCGGTGGCCGGGGTCGCGTTCATCGGCGACGGTCCAGCCGCTCCCAGAGCAGGGGCGGGTCGAGGTTGCTGATGGCGGCGGCCATGACTAACACCAGCAGGCCGAAGGCGAACACCGAAATGCCGGGGACGATGGTCGCCATCTTGCCGAGCTTGACCAGGGCCACCAGGATGCCGAGCATGAAGATCTCCAGCATCCCCCACGGGGCGAGGTGCCGCAGTAGCCGGAAGACCCCGATGGCATGGGGGGCGGGGAGGTTCCACTTCAGCGGCGCCAGCAGATAGAGCAACCCGGCAATCTGTCCCAGGGGGATCAGCACGCAGGTGAGCAGAACCAGGGTGGCCAGGCCGTAGAGCTCCTGTCGCCAGAGCTCCATGATGCCGGTGAGCAGCCTGGTTTCCTGGATAAAACCGCCGCTCTTCATGGCCAGGAAAGGAAAACTGAGTGCGACGAGGAAGAGGGTCAGGGCGCTGAAGGTAAGGGCCAGGGAACGCTCGATGCTGTTCGGCCGGTAACGGTGCAGCACTGCGCCACAGCGAGCACAGAGCAGGGTCGCCGTCACCTCCTCTGGGAGCTGGTTGAGCAGGTCACAGTTGTGACAGGCAACAACAGGCATGTGTGCTCC
>JBFYXI010000253.1:0-4382 GCA_041310635.1 Desulfuromonadaceae bacterium
ACGCTCTTCCGATCTCGGACAACAGCAGCCAGGCGACCACCGAGAGCACCGGATGCAGGTGTCCGTAGGTGGTCATGACAATATTGACCCAGTAAAGAACCACAGTGAAAAAACCGCAACCGGCCAGGAAACCGCTGCGGAACGGATGGCGCTGCATGACCAGCAGCATTGGCACCAGGGCAAACCAGGCCAGCAGCGAGAGATCCGGACGGGGGAAAGCCAGGGCCAGAAGCCCGCCGGAAGCGGCCGCGATCCAGGGGGCAGGATCGCTGAAGAGACGGCGCAGCATCAGGCTTCCGCCGACGCCGCCCCCGGCTCCGGATCACGCCAGACCTGGATTTTGCGCACCTTGCGCTCGTCGGATTCGAGCACCTTGAGCAGCAGGCCGTTGGCATGGGCAGTTTCACCGACCAATGGTACGTTGCCGAGCAAGTGGATCAGGAAGCCGCCGACCGTGTCGAACTTTTCGCGCGGGATCGCGACATCGAAATACTCTTCCAGTTCTTCGACGTTGGCGCGCGCGTCGAGCAGCAGTGAACCGTCGGTCTGGGGCTGCGCCCACTCTTCTTCGAGATCGTACTCGTCCTGGATGTCACCGACGATTTCCTCGAGCAGGTCTTCAATGGTGATCAATCCGGAGGTGCCGCCGTATTCATCGACGACGACGGCCATGTGCACACGGCGGGTACGAAAATCGATAAGCAGGTCCTCGATGCGCTTGGTTTCCGGGACGAAAAAAGGCGAGCGCATCACCGCCGAAGGCGATATGGCATCGCTGCCGGCACCCCAGAAACGCAGCAGATCCTTGGCGTAGACCACGCCGATGATCCGGTCGACCGAACCCTCGTAAATCGGAATACGGGAATGTCCGGAATTGAGGATCAGACCCAGAAGCTGGTCGAGAGGGGCGCTGGCCTCGCAGCAGACCATATCCGGCCGGGCCACCATGATCTCGCGGACAATGGTGTCACCGAACTCGAAGATGGCTTGCAGCATGTCGCCTTCGCTCTCGTCGAGCAAGCCTTCCTGCTCCGAACTGCTGATGGCTTCCTGAAGTTCTTCTTCCGTGAGAGCGCGGCGGCGCCCGGTGAGAAACCTGGTCAGAGCGCCAAGCACCGTTTCACCCTTGTGCTGAGGATCTTCCGTTGTCACTTCGCAAACCTCCGTCATAAACAGATTTAAGGAACAAAATTAAAGGTTAAAGGAACAAGGTTCTAGGAACAAGGGACAAGGTTCAAGGGCCAAGATTTAAAGATCAGGTTAGGGATGGTTGCGCCTTGCACCTTGGGCCCTGATCCTTGTGCCTGACTTTATCTGAACAGCAAATGCACGACCAGCGACACCCCGGCGCCGAGCAGACTGCCGGCCACCACTTCAGAATAGCTGTGAACGCCGAGCAGAACCCGGCTTTGAGCGACCAGCAGCGCGAGCAGCCAGGCCAGCGCCAGTATCGGCAGGCCCGGCGCAGCAAAGATCACCGACGTGGCGATCGAGCAGGCCACGGCGGCATGCCCGCTCGGCATGCCGCCGTGCAGCGGCGTGCCGCGACCGATCCGGGCCTTGAGCATGACGACCAGAAGCACCACCAGCACCACGGCGACCATAGCCAGGTTGCCAGTCGTGTGCAGGAACTCGGAGCTTTCGCGCATATCCGGCGGGAAGAAAAATCGGGACAGCGCCAGATAGCCCATGATCAGGGCACCGATGCTCGCCACCAGCACGGCGCCGGCGGCGACATCCTTGGCCCTCCTTGCCAGCGGGTGGAAGTCGGGGGAAACCAGGTCGACCACGACTTCCAGGGCGGTGTTGAAGAGTTCCGCGAACAACACCAAAACGATGGCCAGGGCCAGCAGGGCGAATTCCAGGAGGTTCAACCCCAGAATCAGGGCGACCACCAGCACCGCCACGGCCGCCAACAGATGCACCAGCATGTGGCGCTGGGTTTTGGCCGCCCACAACACGCCCTCGATGGCGCAGTTGAGGCTGCCCAGAAAATTGTTCGGACGTTCCGGCAACTCGCTCAAGCTGACAGAAATTCCGTGCGCAGGATCGCGAAAAGTTCCCGTTCGCGAGCTTCCATGCGCTGCGCGTCATCGGCGCTGCCGCGCTCATGATCGTAGCCGAGCAGGTGCAGAATGCCATGCAGCAGAAGGAAATAGAGTTCGTTTTCGACCGCCACCCCCGCCTCGGCGGCGTCACGGGCAGCGGTCTCCACCGAGATCACCACATCGCCGAGCAGGTCTGCCTGCACCCCCGCTCCTTCCCCTTCCTGCATGGCAAATGAAATCACGTTGGTGGGCCGGTCCTTGCCGAGCCAGGTGCGGTTCAAACCGCGGATTTCCTCATCATCGACCAGCAGAATCGACAGACGGGCCTCAGGACATGCCGAGGCGCTTAAGATCTTCCGCGCTACGCTTCTTAGCGGGAGCTTGCGAACCCTGATCTTCCTTTGCCGATTTTCGATCGCGATCCTCATCATGTTTCTTGCTCCCTTTCTCGCTGCGCTCCTTGGTCACCGGTTCAGGATAGTCGATGCGATGATGAAAGATGCCGCCGAGGACGCGGTTGAAACTTTTGGCGATGTTGTGCAGATCCTTGAGGGTCAGTTCGCATTCATCGAGCTGACCGTCTATGAAAATGTTGTTGACGATTTTCTGCACCATCCCCTGAATCCGTGCCGGGGTCGGGTCGGTCAGGGTACGGCTGGCCGCCTCGACCGCATCGGCCAGCATGATCAGGGCCGCTTCACGGGTCTGCGGCTTCGGCCCCGAATAGCGATAATCATATTCGTCGACCTCGCGTTCCTCGCGCTGCTTGGCCCGATCGTAGAAGAACTTCATCAGACTGGTGCCATGGTGTTGACGGATGATGTCCACCAGCGACCGCCCGAGGTGATGCTCCTTGGCCATCTCCACTCCGTCCTTGAGATGCGCTACCAATATCAGGGCGCTCATCGACGGGGCCAGCTTGTCGTGCTTGTTCTCGGTACCGCTGACATTTTCGATGAAGTACAGCGGTTTTCTGGCTTTGCCGATGTCGTGATAATAGGCAGCCACCCGTGCCAGCAACGGGTTGGCGCCGATCGTCTCGGCAGCGGCCTCGGCCAGGTTGCCGACGATAATCGAATGGTGATAGGTCCCGGGCGCCTGAAACATCAATTCGCGCAGCAGAGGGTTGTTCATGTTGGCCAGTTCGACCAATTTCAGGTTGGTGGTGTAGCGAAAGGCCGACTCGATCAGCGGAATGATGCCGCTGACCAGGACCGCCGCCAGCAACCCGCCGAACAGGCCGAAGCCGAGTTCAAACAGCAGTCCGGTGCCAAGCTCATGGGCAGTCACCAGGTGAATCGCGCAGATCGTCATGAAATTGAACATGGAAAGCCGCGCCCCCGCCCGGAACATGGAGGTCCTCACCGTCAGTTGCCGGACCCAATGGGCCCCGGCCAGACTGCTGAGCAGAGCGAAGAGGAACAGCTCGAAACTGTTGCCGAACAGGAACCCCGCCAATGCAGCGAAAACCACGCTGTAGATCAGCGCCACCTCGCTGTTCAGGGCGATCCGCACCACCATGGCCCCGGCGGCAAAGGGGAGCATGTAGTAATAGGCCCCCGCATCGATATAGGGGAAGGCACTTCCCACCGCGGTGGCAATGAAGCCACCGAGCTTGAGCACCAGCACCATGCCGACCAGGGTGCTGGCCAGGAAGAGCAGATCCCGATTCTGCGGGTGGTACTTACGGATATTGCGCTGGCCGTAGCGATGGGCAATGAACAGCAGGATGAAGCTGCCGAGGAGCAGGCCGAGCACCTGGCTGAACAGTACTTCCCGACTCCCCTGGGCACGCAGGGCGTTCAATTTGCTGACCTGGTCGATAGTGACCCGTTCTCCCTCGCGAACGATGATTTCGCCCTTTTTTACCTGGAGCAGGATCGGTTGAACGGCATCGCGTGCCGCCTGTCGACGCGTCTCGGTTTCACTCTGGTTGTAGGATATGCTGGGCCGCAGCAGGTTCAGCAGCAGGGAGGCGAGCACCTTGCCCTGGTCAGGCTCGTAGTCGGTTTTGCGGAGCTCCTCGCGGATAAGTACCTGAACGTCGTTCGGGCCGAGCACCCGCTCCTCGGGATCGACGGGGATCTCCTTCTGGGTCGCGACGTTGCGGAAAATCAGGCCGTGGTCACGGTCACGTTCGTACATCCTGAGGTTGCCGACCACCTTGACCCGGAACAGTCGCGCGATCATTCCGCTCAGCGACTCGACGGTCCCCGGCCGGGTCGCCAGATCGACCAGTGACCGCAATTCGGCCGCGTGAATGCGGACGCCGTAGGTGACCTCGAGTTCCTTGAGGAGGTCCGTCCCACCGCTCCGGCCGGCTTCGTCACGGAC
>JBFYXI010000293.1:0-3551 GCA_041310635.1 Desulfuromonadaceae bacterium
TCGGGTAGCCAGGCCGAAAGTGGCGGTGCGCCGGCGTTGATCAAAAAGCCGATCAGGATCAGCCAGTGGGCGACCGAGTCGGGCTCCATGCGGGTGAAGGTGGCGTCATTGGTGGCCATCAAGTGACCGACGACGCCGGCGAACAGGATCACCCCGCCGGCCAGATGCACCATGGCGTAGCGCAGGCTCGCGGCCCACGCGGTGCGCGTGCCGGCGCTCCACAACACCAGCGTCGAGCCGATGGCCATGACTTCCCAGAAAACGAAGACGGTGACGAGATCGCCCGCCAGCACCACGCCGACCGCGGCGCCGGCATAGAGGAAGGCGGCGGGAAGCTCCAGCCGACTCGGCTGGCGCAGCGCGAACAGGCCGCCGCCTAAGGCCATCAGCAGGAATATGGTGGCGAACAGGCGCGACAGGGGATCGACCGCGAGCGGCGTCAGCGTGTAGTCGAGCCAGGCGGTTTCCCAGATGCGTCCATCGGGGAGCGACCACAGCGCGGCGAGCGCCATCGCGGGTAGGGCGAGGATGGCGCCGGTGCGCGCGCCGCCGCGCAGGAAGGGCAGCAGCAATGCGCCGAGGATCAGCAGCAGCGCGGGATGCATCAGGAGGCTAATCATCCGCCGCATCCTTGGCGTAGTATCGGTCGGACCGCTTCAGCAGGAGGCCCAGTCCTTTGGCGACGACGATCATCAGCGCGCAGGCGATGAAGCCGTAGACCGCATGGAAGCCGAACAGGGCGTCGATCGCGAAATGCGGATGCAGATGCACCAAGGGCTCGGCCAGCACGGTCAGGGCCAGCACGACGAGAAAGCCGCGCCACAGTCGCTTGATGTTGTCGGGCTGGTCGAGCCAGTGCGGGCGCTCGGATGGAGTCATGGCAGTGCCGTCATTTGCCGGGCGAGTGCCAGCGGCACGTCCGGGAAGAAGAAGAGCGCCAGGGTACCGGCGGCGGTGACGGTGAGCGCGGCGACCATCGGCAGCGGCGCCTCGCCGTGTGGATGCGCGGCGGCCTCGACAGACAGCGGCCGCAGGAAGGCGCGGTAGATGATGGGTAGGAAATAGCCGGCGTTGAGCAGGGTGCTCAGCAGGATGACGGTCAGCGCGAACCACTGCGCCTCGGCGACGGCGCCGGACACGATGTACCACTTGCTGACGAAGCCGACCGCCGGCGGCAGGCCGATCATGGACAGCGCGCCGATAGCGAACGCGGTCATGGTCCAGGGCATGCGTTGGCCGATGCCGTCGAGTTGGCTCACCTGCGTCTTGTGCGCGGCCGTGTAGATGGCGCCGGCGGCGAAGAACAGCGTGATCTTGCCGAGGGCATGCGCGGCGATGTGCAGCGCCGCGCCGATCAGCGACAGCGGTGCCAGAAGCGCGGCGGCAAGAACCACGTAGGAGAGCTGGCTCACGGTGGAATAGGCCAGCCGGCGTTTGAGGTTGTCGGCGTTGAGCGCGACCACCGAGGCGGCAACGATGGTGAAACCGGCGATACCGATCAGCCAATCGGTGGCCCCGGCGAGGGTGTCGAGGCCAAACACGTAGACCACCACCTTGACCACCGTGAAGACACCGGCCTTGACCACCGCCACCGCGTGCAGCAGGGCCGAGACCGGGGTCGGTGCCACCATGGCGGCGGGCAGCCAACGGTGGAAGGGCATCAGCGCGGCCTTGGCGGTCCCGAATAGGAACAGCGCCAGCAGGATCATGACCGCGCCCCGATCCATGTCGGCAGGCAGGATGCCCCCGCTCTGGAAATCGGTGGTGCCGGCCACGAACCACACGAAAAGCACCGCGGGAAGCAGGAGGAGCACCGAGGTCCCCATCAGAACGGCGAGATAGGTGCGGCCCCCGCGCCGCGCCTGATCCGTGCCAGAGTGGGTGACCAGGGGATAGGTGATGAGGGTCAGCACCTCGTAGAAGAGGAAGAGCGTCAGCAGGTTGGCCGCGAAGGCGATGGCGATCGCCGAGGCCAGGCTGAGTGCAAAACAGACATAGAAGCGTGTCTGGTGCCCCTCCCCGTTACCGCGCATATAGCCGATGGAATAGACCGAGTTGACGATCCAGAGCCCCGAGGCCACGAGCGCGAACAAGAGTCCCAGGGGCTCGACCCGGAAGGCGATCGGCAACCCGGGCAGGGGCTCGAGCAGCAGGAGCTCGGGTCGGCCTCCCAGCATCACGGGGTCGAGCAGTTGGACCACGCAGGCAAAGAGCAGGACGGCGGTGCTCAGCGTGACGCCCTCGCGCAGGTTCGGGACCTTGCCGGCCAGCGCGATCCCCAGGGCCCCCGCGATCGGCAGGACGAGCGCGACGGCTAGGATGGTCTCCGGGGTCATGATGGACTCATCGGCCGCTTCTCACCAGGGCCCCCGCGGCCTCCAGGGCGGAGCCGAGACTCAGCGAGGTGTCGAGGCCGAACCAGATGGTCCCCGCAACCAGCAACCAGGCCGGTATCAGCAGGGAGAGCGGCGCCTCCATTCGGGCCTCATGTCCCGGCGCCGGCGACCGGAGGTAGGCCACCTCCACAAACCGCCAGACGTAGGCGATGGCCAGCAGCGAGCTCAACAGGACGGCCCCCACCAGCCAGGGCTGGCCGCTTTCCAGGGCGGCGAGGATCAGGTACCACTTACTGATGAACCCAGCCGTGCCCGGCACACCGATCAACGACAGGCCGGCGATCACGATACCGAGGCAGGTGAGCGGCATGCGCTTGGCCAAACCGGCCAGACGGTCGAAGCTGGGCGTCGGGGGCGCGGAGCCGGGCTTGGCGATACCCAGGACCAATCCCCCGATCAGGAGAAACACGGCGCCCTTGGCGATCCCGTGGTTGAACAGGTGGACGATGGACGCCGCGAGGCCATTCACCGAGTCGAAGGACAGGCCCAGGGTGATGTAGCCCATCTGACCGACGCTCGAGTAGGCGAAGAGGCGCTTCAGGTTGTCTTGGAAGATGGCAGTAAAGCTCGCCGCGAACATCGCGAAAAGCGATAGCCAGAGCATGATCTGGGGCAGCGGCAGCTTGTCGAACACCAGACTCTCGCCGAAGACCGAGAAATAGAAGCGGATCAGCACATAGACCGACACCTTGGTGGCGGTGGCCGCGAGGAAGGCGGTGACCACCGAGGGGGCATAGGTATAGGCATTCGGCAGCCACTGGTGCAGGGGAAACAGGGCCAGCTTCAGCGAGATGCCGACCGTGAGGAAGGCCAAGGCGGCCAGCACCGGCCGCGAGCTCTCGATGGCACCAATACGGGCGGCCATGTCCGCCATGTTCAGGGTGCCGGTCATCAGGTAGAGGAAGCCGATGCCGATCACGATGAAGGTGGCGCCGATGCTGCCCATGATGAGGTAGCGATAGGCGGCTGCCAGGGCGCGGCGATCCCGCCCCAGGGCGATCAGCACGTAGGACGACAGGGACGAGATCTCGAGAAAGACGAAGACATTGAAGGCGTCGGCGGTGATGGTGATGCCGAGCAGTCCGGCCAGACAGAGGCCGAACATGGCGTAAAAGAGGTAATGGCTCTCCCGCGGGATCTCCCGCTCGACACTGA
>JBFYXI010000294.1:0-21025 GCA_041310635.1 Desulfuromonadaceae bacterium
TCGTCAATGGCTTGCGCGACCTCGGCCAACCCGTCACCCGTGAGCCCCCCTCCGGCCACCGCCGCCATCCCGACGACACCGGCGGCCATCCTCTCGCCGAGGGTCCCGTCGGCGCCAGCACCACGCTCAGAACCTTCACCCAAACCGGCCACCAACCAACCGTAACGGGTCAGCGCCTCCAGGTTGTCGGTCAGCGCCGCCGGGTTATCCCTGGCCGGCTGCGGCAGGCAGCCAGGGAGCTGACTGAGGCCGAAATCGGCATGCAGCCGGTATGTCCCGGCATATTCGCCGACCAGGTCGACGACCGCCGCAAGATTGCGCGCCGCACCGTGGCTGGCGCGCCCGCCGAGCCCCTCCGGACTGAAACGCCCGGGAAGAACCCGAAAGGCGGCCGCAACCGCACCGGCAGTGTCGAGAAGGTAACAGTCGAAGACCGGTTGTTCCTTGAGGATCGCCTGGCGGATCTCCTCCGGGGTGAACGCATTGGCCAGCTCGCGGCCGAGGTAGGCATTGCGGGCCAGGCAGCGCCTGGCCTGGCGCCCGGCCAGTTCGCCGGAGAGATCGGCCAGCACCCCAATCGCCGTCATCCCTCGCTCCAGGCGAACTTGACGGTCCCCTTCGCAAAAAAAGTCGACGGCCTCGGTGCCGATTGCCAGGCTGCGCAGGCGGGGCGGGGCGAAGACCGCGCGGGGCGGCGCAATCACCCAACAGGGGTAGCCGTGCCGACGCAAAATGGCGGCCAGGTGATCCACCGGCGGACGCTCCCCCTGGGCCAGCTGGGCCAAACCGGAGCCGAGCAGGCGCTGGCGGGTGATGTAGGCATCGAGGGAGAAACTGCCCTGCAGCTCGCCGATCAGGCTTTCCAGTTCCGGGTGGGGCGCCGGTCGCTGGCGGACGATCAGCAAAACGTTCGCGTCACTCATCGGCGGGTGTCGGCGCGGCCGGCCGCATGAAGCGATCGAGGGCTTTGCGATGGGCGCCATGCAGCGGCGTCGTAGCCAGCTGCGCCGGCGCTTGCCAGTGCCACCCACCGTCCGCCACCCGCCCTCCGGGCCGTGCCTGCACCCGGACCAGGTCAAGCTGCAGAGTGAAGTGACTGTAGGCATGTTTCAGCCTGCCGATGGCCACGCCGTTGCCGCTCAACCCCAGCTCCGCGGCAAGCCGGCGGGCCGCAGCCAGCGGCAGCTCCCCGTCGAGCAGGTCCGCCACCGGCAATTCCCAGAGTCCGCCGAGAAAACCCTCGGCGGGACGCGGACGCAGCAGATAGCGACCATCGACCTCGGCCAACAGGGCAACCTGGCGGCGCACCGGCACCTGCCTGGGCCGCCGGGCTGCCGGCAGCTGCCGCTCCACACCCTGGCGCCGGGACAGACAGAGTTCGATGAGGGGACATTCCGGGCAGGCCGGCGCACGCGGCGTGCAGACAGTGGCGCCCAGATCCATGATCGCCTGGGCATAGGCGTGCGGGCGCTCCCGGGAAAGGATTGCCTCGGCCCACGCCCAGAGCCGCCGCTCGGCCAGGGAGCTGCGCGGATCGTCCGCACAGGCGAAGAGCCTTACCAGCACCCGGCGCACGTTGCCGTCGAGGATCGGCGCGGGCCGATCGAAGGCGATCGACACGATCGCTCCGGCCGTCGAGCGCCCGACGCCGGGGAGTGCCGTCAGTCCCTCGACCGTTGTCGGGAAACGGCCGCCGTAGGCGCCGACGACGACCCGGGCCGCCCGGTGCAGGTTGCGCGCCCGCGAATAATAGCCGAGCCCGGCCCATAGCGCGATGACCTGCTCCAGGGAGGCCGCGGCCAGCGCGGCCACATCCGGAAAGGTTCCCAGGAAGCGCTGGTAGTAGGGGGTGACCGCGGCCACCGTGGTCTGCTGCAGCATGATTTCGGCGAGCCAGACGCAGTAGGGGTCACGAGTGTGTCGCCAGGGAAGGTCGCGGCCGTGGCTCCCGTACCAGGCCAACAGGCGCGGGGCGACGGCGGTGGGGTCGAAGGAAAACCCGGGGCTGGAGACTGGGGGCTGGAGGCTGGTCATAAAATCAAAAGGTCAAATGTCCCGAGTCCCCAGCAACCAGCCCCTGCCTTTACCCGATTTCACCCAAGGCTTGCAACGTCGCCGCCATCTCCTCGTCGGTGCCGATGGTCATGCGCAGGCCGTGCGCCAGCAGGGGATCGGTGAAGTAGCGCACCAGGATCTTGCGGGCGTAAAGCGCTTCATAGATGCGCTGGCCGTTGCGGTCCGGGGGAGAGGCGAAGACAAAGTTGGCCTGCGAGGGGATAACCGCGTAGCCGAGTTCCTTCAGCCCGGCGACAAAGCGCGTGCGGGTGGCGCGGATCCTGGCCACCGTTTCCCGAAGATAAGCCTGGTCGGTCAGGGCCGCGGTCGCCGCGGCCAGGGCCAGGCGGTCGAGGTGGTAGTGGTCGCGGATCTTGTCGAGGGCGGCAACGATCTCAGGGCGGGCCACCGCCAGCCCCAGGCGCATCCCGGCCAGGGAGTAGCTCTTGGAGAAGGTCCGGGTCACCACCACGTTCCGGTACTTCCTCACCAGTTCCAGGGCGCTGCCTTCGGCAAAATCCACATAGGCCTCGTCGACGACCAGCACCCCGGCACTGCGTTGCGCCAGTTCGTCGATGTAGCCCAGCGGGAAGGCAAAACCGAGCGGGGCGTTGGGGGTGGTCAGGAAGAACAGCCTGCCCTGGTAGCGTTCGGGAAAATCCTCGATGCGGAAGTCTTCAGTCAGTCCGAAGGTCCGCACCTTGGCCCCCTGTATCTCGGCCAGGGTTGCGTAATAGGAGTAGGAGGGGTGAACGTAGCCAACCTCTTCCCCCTCGCCGGCGCAGGCGCGGATCAGATTGTTGAGGAGTTCGTCGGAGCCGTTGGCGGTGACCACCCACTCTGCCGGGAAGCCGTAGAGCTGCGCCGCCGCTTCACGCATCAGCCGGCTGCCGGGGTCGGGGTACTTGCGCAGAGCTTCGCCATCGGCGCCAAGCTCGGCCAGAATTGCCTCGCGCACCCGCGGCGAGGGGGGGTAGGGATTCTCGTTGGTATTGAGTTTGATCCAGCGCTCGCCGTCGGGCGGCTGGAAACCGGGAACGTAGCCGGCCATGGCGGCGATGTCGGGACGGAGGAGAGGCATGGGAGGTCCTTGTTTGTAAAGGCGAATTCAGAATTCAGGATTCAGAATAAAGCAAAAGCTGTAGTTTCCTCCTGAATTCTGACTCCTGAATCCTGAATTCACGCGAACTGCGCTCAATACTCTTCCAGCACCTCGTACGTCGTCGTGCGCCGGGCCGGGGTGAAGCCGGCGCCGCGGGCCAGATCGATGATCTCCGCGATCGACAGGCGGAAGGTGCAGCCGGCGGCGGCCACCACGTTCTCCTCGAGCATGGTGCCGCCTAGATCGTTGGCGCCGAAGAACAGGGCCACCTGGGCCAGCATCGCCCCCTGGGTCACCCAGCTTGCCTGGATGTTGGGGATGTTGTCGAGAACCATACGGGAGAGCGCCAGCACCTTGAGGTACTCGACGCCGGTTGCCGTCTCGCCGCCGAGCTCGGTGTTTCCCGGCTGGTAGGTCCAGGGGATGAATGCAGTAAAACCACCCGTCTCGGCCTGCAGTTCACGAATGCGAAAGAGGTGTTCGACGATGTCCTCCGCCTTTTCGGTGGCGCCGAACATCATGGTCGCCGTGGTCGGCATCCCCAGGACATGGGCGGCGCGCATCACCGCCGCCCACTGTTGCCAGCCGATCTTGTTCGGCGAAATCTCGCGGCGGATCTCGTCAACCAGAATCTCGGCGCCACCGCCGGGGAGCGACTGCAGGCCGGCGGCGTGCAGCCGGGACAGGCAGGTTTCCATGGTCAGACCGGAGAGCCTGGCGATGTGCCAGATCTCGGCGGGGGAGAGCGAGTGAATCTGCACTGCCGGGAAGTGCCCGCGAAGCTGCCGGAACAGATCCTCGAACCAGTCGATCTGCAACTCCGGGTGCAGCCCTCCCTGCATCAGCAGTTGCGTGCCGCCGTGCTCCGCCAATTCGCGCACCTTGCCGAGGATCTCATCAACGCCAAGCAGATAAGCATCGGAGTGGCCGGCATCGCGGTAGAAGGCGCAAAAACGGCACCTGGTGGTGCAGACGTTGGTGTAGTTGACGTTGCGGTCGACCACGAAGGTGACCCGGCCGTGGGGATGCTTTTCCCGGCGCACGGCATCGGCCCGCCGGCCGACGGCGAGCAGGTCGGTTCCGGTGAGCAGTTGTAGCGCCTCGGCGCGGCTCAGGGGGGCGGTGCAAGAAAAACTAGTCACCGGCATGCGGCTACCCCTCCTGTCGCCCCAGCCAGGCGCCGAAACTGTGCGCGGCAACCGTCCCCATCAGCGGAATTTTGGCGAGTGGCATCGTTTGATCGGCCACCGCCAGGGCCACGTACGCCATCTGCTCCCAGGGGACCGGCGGCTTCTTCGCCGACCTGAGCCACAGCGTGGTCAGCACCAACCGCTCCAGCCAGGCCGAGCGGCGCGGCTCCAGGATCTCTTTCACAATGGCGGGGATGATCTTATAGGGGTCGGGATGGCGTTTCTTTCCTTGCAGACCAGTAATCAACCGGTCGACCTCGACGTCGTCCTCGAACCACGAGTAGGCAAACTCCTCGTCTTCGGGCCACGCACCGGACGCCTCCAGGGCGTCCTCCCGGTAGCGGTCGGTGACGAAGCCCCCACCGCGCTTCTCCAACTCCGCACGCAGCTTGGCCAATTCGGCCGAAACGTCGAGCGGGACAGCCCGCCACTGGTCGCACCCCAGCTGTTCGGCAATCGCCGCCAGCCAGTGATTCGGCACATGGCCGTGCCGGGCACCGTCGGCCAGCGCCTGGCAGACGCGCAGGTCGAGATACTCCCGCGACGACTCGATCGCCCCGGCTTCCTCTTGCAGCATCGCCAGAAAACTCTTCAGCTCGCGCTTGCCGGGGAGCGGCGCCAGGAAGGCGTCGGCGACCCCCTTCCCCCGCTTGGGCATGAGCGAACAGCTAGCAAAGCCCTTGCCGTCGGGGATGATCGCCTGCAGGGTCTGCGCCATCGCCCCGTCGACCCCCGAAGCGTAAACGGTCATACCGATCCGTCGCGGCAATGGCGCGCACTCCACTCGCGCCCGCCGCGCGTTGGCGATGGACTGATCAATCAGCGCGCGAATCTTCTCCGGGAACCAGTTGCGGGCGACGATCAGGCGACGCAGCGCCGCCGGGGTCAGCCATTCGCCGTTGACTCCGGCGAGCAACTCGGCAACCTCCTCGCGGACTTCAGCTTGCGGGTGAAACAGCATCAGCGCCGCCGCCTCGCGAATCACCGGGTGGTCGACCCCCAGCATCAGCCGACACAAGTTGACCTGCACCTCCGCGTCGCCCACCGCCATCATCTGCAGCACCGCGTCGAACAGCTCGAAAGGCGAATCGGCTCCCTCTGCTGCCATCTCGGCAACTAGGTTGCGTAGCGCCTGTTCGGGGTCAAAGTCGGGCGGCGGGCCTTCTTCCAGGCCGGCGATCATCCGCCGGCGGTTGGCCTCGTGCAGCAGCGGCAGGATTTCGATGCGGGCATTCAGCAGGGTTTGAGTGACCAGCGTCCCCAGGTGGGGATCGACCCCTTCGGTGTAGATGTGCCGGGCCAGGGCGGCCTGCCAGCGCTCCATGCGCGGTCCGGTATCGGGGCGCTTCCGCTCCAGGTCAACCCGCAGGATCTCCAGCGCATCGAACAGGATCCGCAGCGCCGCATCGAGCCGATCTTCCACCTCCTCTTCGAATAGTTCCTTGATCAGTATCGCCAGCTCGTCACCAGCCCGGTCGTGGGTCAGCAGGTAGTGGCGCAATTCGTTCTGACGGGCACTATGCGCGGCAAACGGTTCGCCGGCCCGGCGCTGGCGATAACGTTCGACGATCCCCGCCATATTGGCTGGTGGTAACTCTTCCTCGGCAAAGAGGCTCCCCTGATCCGCGGCGGGCGCTTTGCGCTTTCCCTTGAGCGGCGGGGTGCGCACCGCCGCTTTCAGCAAGTTGGTAAAGCTGGCAAGAGGATCTGCGTCATCTGCCGGCGGCTTGATGACGCGCTCGACTGCCCCAGGCTTGGGAAAAGCCCGGCCGCGATAGGCGCGCCCGTCCACCTTTTTGCGGACTTGTTTGTAGCGCCGGTACATCCCTTTAAGCCATTCGGGATATTCGTTGATCAGGTCGACGAATATCTGCAGCAGTCCCTCGGCACCCGCCGGCTGCTTTTCATACTCGTCAAGGTAGGGGCCGGCCAGGGGGTCGTCGGGATCGAAACCGAATTCGATCACCGCGGCCCGCTTCCTCTTGTCGTTGATGACGAAGATCACCGTGCGGCGGCAGTCGCATCCAACATCGACGCAGTACGCCTCGACAAAGTTGTATTCGCCAGCTTTGACCTTGCCGACTTTGTGCGGCAGCGACAAACCGACCACCCCTTCTTCGGCGTCGGGGAAAAGCATCGGGTAGGGGGTCATGCCCGGGAAACCCTTGATTTCCACCATCTCAGCACCCCATCAACTCGTTGTAGAGCGTATCCCGTTCCACCGGCACCTTGCCGGCCTTGCGGATCAGCATCATCAGCTGCTCCTTGCTCAGCTGCGGCGGCGAGTCGGCGCCGGCATCGTGGCCGATCTTCTCTTCCACCACCGTACCGTCGAGATCGTTGACCCCGAAGCACAGGGCCACCTGGGCAATCTTCAGACCGAGCATCACCCAGTAGGCCTTGATGTGGCGGAAGTTGTCGAGGTACAGCCGGCTGATCGCCAGGGTCTTGAGGGCATCGACACCGCCGACCCCCCTGGCCCCGGGCACCCGGGTATTATCGGGCTGGAAAGCCAGCGGGATGAAGGCCTGGAAGCCGCCGGTACGATCTTGCAGGCAGCGCAGCCGTTCAAGGTGATCGATCCGGTCGGCGGGGCTCTCCAGGTGGCCGAAGAGCATGGTGGCATTGCTCTTGAGGCCGGCACGGTGCACCGCCTCATGGATCTCCAGCCAGCGCCCGCCGCTGATCTTCTCCGGGCAGATTTGCTCGCGCACCGCCGGGGCGAAGATCTCCGCCCCGCCCCCCGGCAGCGAACCGAGGCCGGCCTCCCTGAGTTCGTCGATGACGGTTGCCAGGGGTTGCCCGGAGAGCCGGGTGAAATAGTCGATTTCGACGGCGGTGAAGGCCTTGATGTGCAGCTGCGGAGAGTCCGCCTTCAGGGCCGCCAGCATTTCCAGGTAGAAGTCGAAGGGGAGGTCGGGGTGCAGACCGCCGACCATGTGCAGTTCGGTGGCCCCGGCAGCGGCCGCCTCCGCGGCCTTGGCGAGGATGTCGTTAAGCGCCAGGGTATAACAGCCTTCGTCTTCGGCCTCGCGGCTAAAGGCGCAGAAGGTGCAGCGGTTGACGCAAAGGTTGGTGTAGTTGATGTGGCGGTTGACGTTGAAATAGACCCGGTCGCCGTTCAGTCGGGCATTGGCCAGAGCCGCCAGTTCGCCGATCACCAGCAGGTCGTCGCAGGCGAACAGGGCGCAGGCCTCGGCCTCGTTGAGGCGCACGCCGTCGACAACTTTGGCGCGCACCTCGCCAAACAGCGCGGCAACCTTCATCCTTCACCCCGCGGCTCACCCCAGCGGCCAAACATGGTCTGCGGCAGGCCCAGCTGGTCGAGCACCTTGCCGACCACGAAGTCGACCAGGTCGTCGCGGGACTGCGGGTGATGGTAGAACGCCGGCATCGCCGGGATGATGGCGGCGCCGGCCCGCGCCAGACGCAGCAGATTTTCCAGGTGGATAATGTTCAGCGGAGTCTCCCGCGGCACCAGCAGCAGTGGCCGCCGTTCCTTGAGCATGACGTCGGCGGCGCGCTCCAGCAGGGTTTCGCTCAGGCCGGCGGCCACCCGTCCGGCAGTGCCCATTGAACAGGGGCAGATTACCATGGTGGCAGGCGCATTGGAGCCACTGGCCACACTGGCGAACAGGTCGGCGTTGTCCAGGCAGACAAGATCCGGCGCGGCAAAGTGCGCGCGCACCTGCTCCTGGCGCCGGCAGCAATCATCACTCCAATCGAGTCCGGTTTCATAGTTGAGAACCTGGCGGCCGGGTTCGGAGAGCAGCAGGTTGACCCGGCAACCCAGGCGCAGCAGTTCCTCGGTCAGCCGCAGGCCGTAGATCGAACCGGACGCACCGGTGATGGCGACGAGAATCTTTTGCATATCAGACCAGGGCATCCGCGAGGGTAAAAAGGAAGATCGTCACGCTGATGTAACCGTTCATGTTGAAAAAGGCCGCATCCAGCTTCGACAGGTCATGCGGCTTGACCAGCTGATGCTCGTAGGCGATCAGCGTGCTGATCACCGCAATCCCGACGTAGTACAGCCAGCCCAGCGGCAACCCCAACGGCAGGAACAGCAGCAGGGAAATCATTCCGCCGTGGAGCAGTTTGCCAAGGAGGATGGCGTTCTTGACACCGAGGCGCACCGGGATCGAATGCAGCCCAGCCCTCCGGTCGAAATCGACGTCCTGCAGAGCGTAGAAGATATCGAACCCGGCCACCCACAACAATACCGCCGCCCCCAGCACCATGACCGGCCAGCCGACGTCGCCGCGCAGCGCAATCCAGGCGCCCACCGGCGCGGCGGCAAGACAGAGGCCGAGGACCAGATGGGCCATGGCCGTGAAGCGCTTGCAATAGGCGTAAAGGACAAAGCAGCCGAGGGCCACCGGGGCCAGCATCAGACACAGGGGATTGAGCATCGCCGCCGCCAGCAGCAGGAGACCGACCGCACCGGACACCAGCAGCCAGGATTCAACCAGGGTGACCTTTCCGGCCGGCAGCGGGCGGCTGGCGGTGCGGGGGTTCTGCGCATCGATGCGGGCGTCGATTATGCGGTTCAATCCCATGGCTGCGGTGCGTGCGCCGACCATGGCCAGACAGATCCACAGCACTTGGGCAAGCGTGGGCGCCCGGCCGCTAGCCAATGCCGCCAGCGTCGCCCCCATCAGGGCAAAGGGAAAAGCGAACACCGTGTGGGAGAACTTGATCATCTCCAACAGGGTGCCGACCTTGCTCCAGACTGCGCTGCCCATGCCTCGTTAAGCTGCCTTTCCCACGGTAATTACTTGCGGCGGACCAGTGTACACTGCACGCCCGGGGCGTTCAAGCACCGCAACAGCTGTCGGCGGCACCGGCAATACCCGCGGTCACAACCAGAGCATGGCCAGCTCCGCGGTTGCTGGTTTGTCACCGGGCTCTCGGCAGCCTTGGCAAGGGCGTTCCCGGCGCGATTGCTTGCCTTTGGCTGTCGGGCTCAGCCGATGCCGTACTCCTTCCAGCGATTGAACACCTTGGCCAGCACCGTCGGGTCACAGTGCACCGGCTCGCCGGGCGGCAGACGTCTGGCATCGATCACCAGTCGACCGTTCTCGATCAACAGGTCGCGCGACCAATCGGCACGGTTCAGCACCCGCCAGCAGACCGCGGCCGGATCGCGCGGATCATGGTCGTCGACACCCACAATCAACAGCCGGCTGCCGCGCAGCAGCGAAGTTTCTTGCAACAGCGCGGCAAGTTCCGACAAGGGTCGATCTTCACCGGGATCCACGGTGATCACGGCGGCCCGGTGAAAAATTCCCTCAGCCGGCATGTGCAGCCCTCGCAGGGTCGGCAGCACCATTTTAATGAGCGGCAGGAACAGTCTTTCGGTTGCACGAGCCAGATGGAGATTCTCCATGGGCGGGGGTCCGACAAGAGTCCAGGGGTACATGGCCGTGGCTCTGGCATGCACCGCAAGCACCCGGATGAGCGGAGCCTGCGGATCTGTGTCGTAGCCACCGGTGTGATTGCCGAAGGGTCCTTCAACCGCCGTTGACCCCGGCTCGACAATCCCTTCGATGACGATTTCGGCGCTGGCCGGGACCTGCAGATCACTGGTCATACAGCTGCTCATGGCCAGCCCCGCCCCGGTCAGATAGCCAGAGAAAGCGACTTCGTCGACCATGTCCGGCAGCGGGGTTCCCGCCGCCCAGGTCAGAACCGGCGGACCGCCCAGGACCATGGCCACCGGCATGCCCGCGCCACGGTCGTGCCATGCCGATAGATGACGTGCCGCACCACTTCCGCCCCGACAGCGCAAGGTTGCGGCGAAACGGCCATGGTGCTGAACGCGGTACATGCCGCAATTGAGCTTTCCCCCATCGGGGTGCCTGGTAAACACCTGTGGCAGCGTCAGGTACGTACCGCCGTCACCGGGCCACGCCTTGATCATCGGAAGCAGGTCGAGTCCAAGGGGGCTGGCTGCGTGCTCGCGCCAGGGGGGCTGGCTGACCAGGGTCTGCTGCCATGCGTCTGCGTCACTCAGCAACTGCAAGGCGCGCAGCGGATCCCCCTCTCCTGTCGCTTGAAGATCGAACTCGAGGCGTTGGGCCAGGCTTTCGATATCCGTGGTCCCCAGCGCCCAGGCGACCCGTTCCGCGGAACCGAACAGGTTGGCGGCCACTGGCAAGGTTGAACCAGAGACCTGCTCAAACAGGAGGGCCCGGTTCTCGCCGCGCCCCTTGCTGACTTGTGCGGTGATGGTGGCCAGTTCGAGGTACGGATCGACCGTGGCCGCAACCCGTGCCAACTGGTCGGCCTGCTCGAGGAGATGCACAAAGGTGCGGAGATCGTCGGGTCGCATCGTTCGTCAAGTCTCGCTGCATTTGCTTCCGTCTAACAAGAGTATCACAACGGCTGTTGTACGCAGCGTTCGAAATGACAGTTCGAAATGACAAGGCCCCCGGCGCGCAGGTCGCCGGGGGCCTTGTCATTTGCTTCGGACTTTGCTCTAGAAACCGGCCATTTTGGCCATCGCCATGACGCTGTTCGGCAGGATGCCGAGATACAGGCTGCCGATGATGCCCAGGATGATGGTCACCAGCACGCTGGCCGGCATGCTGACCCAGGCATAATCCTCGGTCGGGGTACGGAAGTACATGTAAACCATGACCCGCAGATAGTAGTAGAGCGATACCGCCGAATTCAGGACGCCGAGGATCACCAGCCAGATGTAGCCGGCGTTGATGGCACCGGCGAAGATGTAGAATTTACCGGTGAAACCCGCGGTCGGCGGCAGGCCCATCAGCGAGAAGAGGAAGATCGTCATGGCCACGCCGAGGAACGGTCGCTTATAGCCGAATCCGGCAAAACCGTCCAGCGTCAGATTTTCCTCCCCCTGCTTCCCGGCCAGCACCAGCACGGCAAAGGCGCCGATATTCATGAACGTGTAGGCAAGCATGTAGAAGAGGACACCGGAGTAGCCGATCTCGTTGGCGGCGACCATGCCGACCAGGGCATAGCCGGCATGGGAGATCGACGAATAGGCGAGCATGCGCTTGATGTTGGTCTGTGAGATGGCAATGATGTTACCGATGGTCATGGTCAACACCGCCAGCACCCACAGCATCGCGGTCCATTCCGGCTTCATGCTGAAGAAGCAGTATTCCATGATCCGCAGGAAGGCTGCAAAGGCAGCGGCCTTCGGTACGGCACTCATGAACGCAGTGATCGGGGTCGGCGCTCCCTGATAGACGTCCGGTATCCACATATGGAACGGTGCAGCACCGATCTTGAACAGGAAACCGACGGAGAGCAGCGCCAGGCCGGCCAGGGTCATCGGGTTGTCCAACAGCGACGCGTGGGTGTTCAGATACACGCCAATTTCGGTCAACCGGGTCGAACCCGTCACCCCGTAGATCAGGGCGATGCCGTAAAGGAGGAAGCCGGTGGAGAAGGCGCCGAGCAGAAAGTATTTGAGGCCCGCTTCATTCGAGGCCAACTGACCGCGGAAAAAGCCGGCCAGCACGTAAAGACTGACGGACATGACTTCCAGGCCGAGGAAGATGGTCATCATGTCGGTGCCCGAGGCCATCCACATGGCGCCGGCCGTCGTGAACAGGATCAGCGGGTAGTATTCGCTGACCGGATAGCCTTCCCGGCGCAGATAATCATCCGACATCAGGATGGTCATCGCCGCCCCGATCAGAAAGATCATGTTGAAGAAGGTCGCGAAGTTGTCCAGGGCCACGGCGTCGGAGAAACCGTACTGCGGATTCCCCCAGCCCTGCAGGGAGATCCACCCGGTCACCACGATCCCGACCAGGCTGATCCAGACGGCGTGGCGGGTGGTGCCGCGCGGCAGGAAGACGTTGATCAACAGCAGGCCCATGCCGAAGCAGACCAGCACCAGGGACGGCATGATGGCCGCCAGGTTGACATTCTGCAGGGCGATTTGCACCAGGTTTTCCATGAACGGGCTCCTCAGCGACGTTGTGTTCCGGACTTATTCATTGACCGTGATCTTGGCCACCGCCTGGGGAGGGGCCTCGACCATCATGGCGATCTGCTGCTTCCCCTTGACCTGCTGGATCAGGTGTTCCAGCGAGGGGTTCATCTTGTCAAAGAAGGTATTCGGGTAGAAGCCGATCCAGAAGACGAACAGCAGCAGCGGCAGCATCACCACCACCTCGCGGGCCGACAGATCCTTGAGTTCGGCGTTGGCCGGGTTGGTGAGCTTGCCGAACATGACGCGCTGGAACATCCAGAGCATGTAGACCGCGGCGAGGATCACCCCGCTGGTGGCAATAACCGCGTACCAGCGCAGTTCGCTTTCGAAGGCGCCAAGCAGGATCAGGAACTCACCGACGAAGCCGTTGGTGCCGGGGAGCCCGACCGAAGAGAAGGTGATGATCATGAAGATGGTGGCGAACACCGGCATCTGCTTCGCTATCCCGCCGAAATCGGCGATCAGGCGGGTGTGGCGGCGCTCGTAGAGAAAGCCGACGATAAGGAACAGGGCGCCGGTGGAGATGCCGTGGTTGATCATCTGCAGCATGCCGCCGGAGAGCCCCTGCAGGTTCATGGCAAAGACGCCGAGCATGACGAAGCCAAGGTGCGACACTGACGAGTAGGCCACCAGTTTCTTGACGTCATCCTGCATCATGGCCACCAGCGCGCCGTAGATAATACCGATGACCGCCAGCACCGCAAACAGCGGCGTGAATTCCATGGTGGCCACCGGGAAGAGCGGAATGGCGAAACGCACGTAGCCATAGGTCCCCATCTTCAGCAGGATTGCGGCCAGAATCACCGAACCAGCGGTCGGCGCCTCGGTATGCGCATCGGGCAACCAGGTATGCACCGGAAACATCGGCACCTTGATGGCGAAGCTGAAGGCGAAGGCCAGGAACAGCCAGGTCTGCAGATGTGCCGGCAGGTCGAGCTGATAGAAGTGGGCAACGCTGAAGCCGCTCTCGAAAGGCATTCCGGCCTTCACCGCATAGTAGTAGACGTAGATGATGGCCACCAGCATCAGCAGGGAGCCCACCGCGGTGAAGATGAAGAATTTGACGGCCGCGTAAATTCGGTTCTTGCCCCCCCAGATACCGATCAGGAAGTACATCGGGATCAGCATCAGCTCCCAGAAGATGTAGAACAGGAAGATGTCCAGGGAGATAAACGCACCGAGCATGCCGGTTTCGAGCAGGAGCAGCAGGGCCATGAACCCCTTGGTATTCTTTTCTACCGCATTCCAGGTGGAGAGCACGGTGATCGGCATGATGAAGGTCGTCAGCAGAACCAACCACAGGCTGATGCCGTCGACGCCGACATAATAGTTCATGCGGAAAAAGTCACCGATGCTGATCCACTCGAGGAACTCGACGTACTGCATCTGCGCCGAGGTTCGGAAGGCATCGTTGAAAGCCAGAGGCAGGCTGATCAGAAAGGTGATCAGGGTGATGACCAGGGTCACCGTTTTGAGCAGTCGGTCGGACTCCCTGGGAAGAAACAGGAGGACAACCAAACCGACCAGCGGGAAGAAGGTCATCAGGCTGAGGAGATTACTCATGGGTCTGCGCTCCTTTTATCTCAATCACGTGGACAGCGTGAAGCTTCATTGCAGGATGAAGATGGCCACCATGACCACCATGCCAAGCACCATGGTCAGGGCGTAGTTGTGAAGCAGACCGCTCTGGGTGTAGCGCAGCGCCATGGAGAAGACGTTGACCAGCTTTCCGGTACCGTTGACGATGCCGTCGATCACCTTGACGTCGAAGCCCTTCCAGCAGAAGGTCCCGAACTTCTTGGTGCTGTTGACGAAAAGCACGTCGTAGGCCTCGTCGACGAACCACTTGTTGTAGACCCAGCGGTGGAGTTGGGTGAAGCGCGCGACGAACCTGCCGGGCAGCTCCGGGTTCTTCAGGTACATGGTGAAGGCCAGGCCGATGCCGATGACGGCGATGGCGATGGACAGCCCCATCAGGCCGTATTCAATGGCATGGTTGTGAGCCAGGGATTCCTTGATGCCGATCCGGTAGACTTCCTGGGCATGGCCGAAGACCGGCTCGAAGAAGTGGTGGATGTGGTTGCTGCCGCCGAGCACCGCGGGAACGCCGACAAAGCCGCCGACGGTCGCCAGGGCCGCCAGCACGATCAACGGCACGGTGATGACCCAGGGTGACTCGTGGACGTGATCCTTGGCCTTCTTATGGGTGCGCTGCTCGCCGTGGAAGGTCATGAAGAAGCAGCGGAACATGTAGAAGGCGGTCATACCGGCAGTTATGGCGCCGATCCCCCAGACCAGCAGGTTGCCGTGGGTCGAGCCAAAGGTCCACCAGAGGATCTCGTCCTTGGAAAAGAAGCCGGCCAGCGGCGGGATGCCGGCAATCGCGATACAGGAGATGCCGAAGGTTGCCCAGGTAATCGGCATGTGCTTCTTCAGTCCACCCATGTTGCGCATGTCCTGGGGGTCGTCATGCAGGTGCGCGTGATGCAGGGCATGATGCATGGCGTGGATGACCGAGCCGGAACCGAGGAACAGGCAGGCCTTGAAGAAGGCGTGGGTCATCAGGTGGAAGATGCCGGCGGTGAAGGCGCCGACCCCCATGGCCATGAACATGAAGCCGAGTTGGGAGACCGTCGAATAGGCCAGCACTCGCTTGATGTCGTTCTGGGCGAAGCCGATGCTCGCCGCGACGATCGCCGTGAAGGCGCCGATCAGGGCGACTACGGCCATGGTCGTCGGACTCATGGCGAACAACACGTTCATGCGGCCGATCATGTAGACGCCGGCGGTGACCATGGTCGCCGCGTGGATCAGGGCGGAGACCGGGGTCGGGCCCTCCATGGCGTCCGGCAGCCAGGTATAGAGCGGGATCTGCGCCGACTTTCCGGTGGCGCCGAGGAAGAAGCACAGGGTGGCAATGGTCACGATCGTGCCGCCGAAACCGAGCAGGTGGCCATGCTCGGCGATCTCGACGAAATTCAGGGTCCAGATGCCGTGCTGGCTCAGAGCCCAGAAGATGGTGAAGAGTCCGATGAGAAAACCGAAGTCGCCGACGCGGTTGACCACGAAGGCCTTCTTCGCCGCATCGCCTGCGCTCTTCTTGTCGATGTAGTAGCCGATCAGCAGGTACGAGCAGAGACCGACTCCTTCCCAGCCGATGAACATGACCAGAGCATTGTTGCCAAGCACCAGCATCAGCATGGCGAAGATGAACAGGTTCAAGTAGCTGAAGAACCGGTAGAAGCCTTCCTCCCCGTGCATGTAGCCGATCGAGTAGAGATGGATCAGGGAGCCGACCCCGGTCACCACCAGAATCATCACTGCCGATAGCGGATCGAGCAGGAAGCCCCAGTCGACTTGCACCTTGCCGACCGACATCCAGGACGCAATCACCTGCTGGTGGATCTTGACCGGGTCGCCGAGCAGGCTGAAGAAGCAGCCGCAGGAAACCAGGAAGGAGAGGAACACCGCACCGGTGCCGATTGCCCCGATCGCCGTTTCGTTCCGGATGAAGCGTTTGCCGAGCAACCCGTTGATGATCGCGCCAACCAGCGGGAAGAAGGGGATAAGCCACAGTTTATCGTACATCTAACTTTCCTCCGGACGAAGTAAGCCGTTCACAGAAATCAGACGGTGCAACTTACCACTTCAGCAAGTTGATCTCTTCGACATCGACCGATTCGCGGTTGCGGTAGAAGGTGATCATCAGGGCCAGCCCGACCGCCGCCTCGGCCGCTGCGACCGCCATGACGAAGAACACGAAAATCTGCCCGTCGAGGTTGTTGAGGTGCCGCGACAGAGCGATGAAGGTCAGGTTCACCGCGTTCAGCATCAATTCGATGCACATGAAGATCACGATGGCATTGCGCCGCGTCAACACGCCATAGGTGCCGAGGGCAAAGAGAATGGCGCTGACGGTCATGTAGTGGTAGACGCTCATCTAATGTATCTCCCGTAATCCCGCGTAAGGTTTAGACGTCTTTTTTAGCCAGCACCACCGCGCCGACAATCGCCACCAGCAGCAGGACCGAAGCGATTTCGAAGGGGAGCAGGAACTCGGTGTACAATGTCTTGCCGATCAGTTCGGTATGGCCCTCGGTCACGATCAGGTAGTCGGTGATATCGCCTTCGGCCCCGGTCACCCGGCCACGCTTGATGAAAAAGATCGTGACGAGGAGAGTCAACAGGCTGGCGATCGTCGACCAGACAACACCGTGCGTGTAACGCTTGTGAGCCTCGGTGCCGAGGTTCAGCAGCATGATCACGAACAGGATCAGCACCATGATGGCGCCGGCATAGACGATGATCTGGATGGCGGCCATGAACGGGGCATAGAGCATGACATAGAAGATCGCCAGGCAGAAGAAGGTGTTGACCAGAGCGAGAGCGCTGTTGACCGGGCTCTGACAGCGAACCACCAGATATCCCGAAACGACGGCGACCAGCGCAACCAGATAGAAGAAAATTGTCTCCATGGATTACTCGCTCCTCCCGGCTTACTTGAGCAGCCGTTCCTTATTGAATTCGAAATCCTCGCGCCGGTAGCTGGCCAGTTCGTAGGCATCGGTCATTTCCAGGGCCTCGACCGGGCAAGCCTCCACGCAGTACCCGCAGAAGATACAGCGCAGCAGGTCGATCTTGTAAACCAGCGGGTACTTCTCGCCCTTTTCATTTTCGGCTGATTCAACGGTAATGCATTTGGCCGGGCAGACCGTCGGACACAGATAGCAGGCCACACATTTCTCGCGGTGCTGAGCCGGCACCAGGCGGTGCAGACCGCGGAAGCGGTCGGACATCTTCAGTTTGACGGTCGGATACTGCACGGTGGTCGAGTGCCCCGGCAGCAGGTGCTTGAAAGTGATGCTCAAGCCTTTGGCGATCGCAGTGAACATGGGTTTGACCTCGTCGTCTCGGGGCGATTACTGCAGCAGAATAACCACCACACCGGTCACTGCGATATTGAGCAGTGCCAGGGGGATCAGGATTTTCCAGCCAAGCTTCATCAGCTGGTCGTAACGCACGCGCGGCAGAGTCGCCCGCAGCCACATGAAGAAGAACATGAAGGCAACGATCTTGCCGAGGAGATTGATCACCCCAAGGCTCGACGGCAGCGGCCCGTACCATCCGCCGAGGAACAGCGTGGAGGCAATGGCGGCGATGACAATCATGTTGGCGTACTCGGCCATGAAGAACAGAGCGTACTTCATCGAGGAGTACTCGGTGCAGAAACCGGAGACCAGTTCGCTTTCGGCTTCCGGCATGTCAAAGGGGGTGCGGTTGATCTCGGCCAGACCGGTGATGACGAACAGGCAGAAGGCCAGCGGCTGGGTAAAGACATACCAGTTCGGGAGAAAGTCAATGACCCCCCAGAGCGGCTTCGACTGCAAGGCGACGATCTCGCGCAGGCTCAGCGATTCGCTGAGCATGAACACGGCGATGATGGCCAGGCCGGCGCCAAGTTCGTAAGAGATCATCTGCGCCGTGGCGCGCACGCCGCCGAGCAGGGAATACTTGCTGTTAGAGCTCCAGCCGGCGAGCACGATGCCGTACACACCGAGACCGGCGAAGGCCAGGATGTAAAGCACCCCGACATTGAGGTCGGTACTCTGCATCGGCACGGTGAAGCCCTGGAGGACCACGTCAGGGCCGAAGGGGATGACTGCCACCGTAATCAGCGCCGGGATCAGTATCATCATCGGCGCCAGCAGGAACGAGACTTTGCTGGCCTGGGACGGGATGATATCTTCCTTGAAGAAGAGCTTGAGCCCGTCGGCAATCGGCTGCAGCAGGCCGTGCCAGCCAGTGCGCATCGGGCCAAGGCGGGTCTGCATGTGGCCGATGACCTTGCGCTCCAGCCAGGTGGCGTAGGCGACCATCAGAATCGTCACCCCTAATACCGCCACCAGCTTCAGCAGCATGATTCCCACGAACAGTGGGGCATTGTTCGACATGCTCAGCATTTCCGTCATGACAATCCTCTTCCTCGCTCCGTTTGGACTGTGAACGTTTTTGCCACTAGAATCCGGGTTTGTGCGGTGTCGACATCTCGCCCAGATGCTTTTTCAGGTAGTTGGCCTCGGTGTGCCGGGGACTGATGGCCAGCGCCCGGTCGACAGCCTCGCGCGCGCCGTCAAGCAGATCGAGCTGCAGTTGGCACTCGGCGATACGCACCCAAGCCTCGGCATCTTCCGGATTGAGCTCGAGCATGCGCCGGTAGGAGGCCACCGCTTCCCCGAAGACCCCGAGCTTCCGATAGCACTCGCCGAGCATGTAGGGTGCCGGCGCAAACCGCGGGCTGACCGTTTCGACCCCGGCAAACTGCTCGGTGGCTTCCTGCAGCTGTCCCTGCCGGAACAGCGCCATGCCCAGTTCGAAGCGTGCTGCCGTATAGCTTGGACTGACCGCTTCGACCCGCCGGAACAGGTCGATGGCTTCGCCCTGGTCCCCCTGCTGGCCCCTGACCATGCCGAGAATGTACAGCGCCCGGGTGTACTTGGGGTTGATCGTGACGGCCTGCTCAAGGGCCTCGCGCGCCGCCTCAAGTTCCGACATGCGCAGAGATGACAGGCCGAGGCGGTAAAGCGTTTCGGCACTCCCCGGGTTGATGTCGTGGGCCTTGCGAAAGCTCTCCACGCTCGCCGCCAGGTTGCCCAGGCCATACTGGGCCATGCCCAGCTTGAAGTAGACCCGGAACGGTTCGGGGTCGCCGACCAGCGCCGACTGGAAGGCACTCACGGCCTCGCCCAGATCGCCGCGGTCGTATAATGCCAGACCTCGGTAGTAATGACCCTTGCTGAAGGTGGGCGCATCAGCCAGGGTCCGATCCCAGACGGACAGGGCCTCGTCGATTTGACCGCGATGGTAGAGGTCAACGGCCTTGCGGTGCATGAAATCGACATTCTCGACCAGGTTGGTACCGCACTGGTCACAGAACTTGGCGATTGTCGATACCCGCGCCTGGCACTTGGGGCATTCCATCGGTGCTATCCTCTGTTTGCCTTACTTGCTAACCGTCACGGCGACAGCTGCTTCGCCTTTGTAGATCCGGTTGATGCCGGCAGCGGCAAAATGGTAGGGCGCAAACAGCACGCCTTTCGGCAGGCGGTTGCCGAGTTTAGCCTTGAGCCGCAGTTCAACGCCGTTGCCGGCAACCTTGACCAGGTCGCCATCCTTGAGCTGCAGGGCTTTGGCATCCTCGCGGCCGAATTCGACATACGCTTCGGCGACCACGGCCTGCGGCCCCTTGGCGCGGGTCGACACCGTACCGCTGTGATAGAGGGCACTGCCGGTGAGCAACTGGAACGCGCCATCGACCGGGGCCGCGCCGCCGACCGCCTGCAGGCGCCGCCGCTGCGGCGCGAGGATCTCGCCACCCCAGACGAAGCCCTGCGGGCCGATACCGTTGAAGTTCACCTCAGCATAAGCGGGTACGTTCCGGCCGATTTCGGCGAAGATTGCCGCCGGGCCGGTGAAGGCCAGGTTGCCGCCGAGTTTCTCGACCAGCGCCGTGAAAATCGCGCCATCGGTACGCGCCTGCCCCGGCAGCGGAATTCCCGGGCGCACCCGTTGGATGCGGCGCTCGGCGTTGGTAAAGGTGCCATCCTTCTCGGCAAAGGAGGCTGCCGGCAGAACCACATGGGCTTTGGCGGCCCTGGGGGAGAGGAAGATATCCTGCACCACCAGGAACGGCACTTTGTCCAGGGCCTTTTCCACGCGGCTGCGGTCAGGGTAGGAGGTCAACAGATCCTCGCCGACCACGTACAGCGCACCGAGCTTGCCGGCGGCCGCCGCGTCGAGCATGGCCTGGGCGCCAAGCCCGCCGCTCTGCGGCAGGATGCCGAGGTCGATCGCCCCTTGGCTGTTGGCCTTCTCGCCGCACAGGTACAGACCGCTCCCGGCTCTCCCGGGGATCCCGGCAAGGATCGCCAGGTTGGCGGCGGCAATGCCAAGCTCACGGCTGTAGGCTGTATAGGGAAGGCCGTAGGCCAGCAGGATGGCGCTCTTCTTGGCTGCCGCCAGCTGCCGCGCCGCAGTGCGCAGGGTATCGGCATTGACGCCGGTGCGTTCCGCAACCTGGTCGGCGCTGAAGTCGGTCAGGGACTGTTTAAGTTCGGCGAGACCCTCGATCCCTTCGGTCTGCGCCAGCCCCTCGTCGAGCAGCACCCGGGCCAGGCCGTTGAGCACATCCAGCTCCATTCCCGGACGGTGCAGCAGGTTTTTCGCACCGGGGAGTTTGGCGAATTTGCCGACCTTGTCGGCCACCAGCCAGAGCCGGGCGTCGTTGCGCTTGACCGCCTGATTGACCACCATGCCGAAGACCGGGTGAGTCTCGTAGAAGTCGGAGCGGATGGCGAGGATGGTGTCGCACTCCTCGACCTGCGGGAAGGTGCCGGTCGAAGCCGCCACCCCCAGGGCGTCAGCGACGCCTTCGCTGAGTCCCTTGTAGCATTCGCCGCCGGAGTGGTCGAGGTTGGCGGTACCAGCCACCTTGGCCAGATTCTTGAGGAGGAACAGCTCCTCGTTGGTCAGGCGCGCCCCGGTCAGCATCCCCAGCCCGCCCTGGGCCTGTTTGAAGCCGTCGGCCACCGCCAGCAAGGCCTCGTCCCAGCTGGCCTCGACCAGCTGACCGTTCTTGCGCAGCAGCGGCTTGGTCAGCCGCTCATCACTGTTGACATAAGAGTAGCCGAAACGGCCGCGGAT
>JBFYXI010000296.1:0-2919 GCA_041310635.1 Desulfuromonadaceae bacterium
ACCGCCGAGACCGGTGCCCGCGTCTATGAGTGGGTCAGGATCGACGGCCGAAAGGTGTCGGGGGAGGGGGCGGCAGCGCTGCTGCTCGAACGGCAGTTCGAGGGAGTGCGGCTGGCCGCCGCGGCCGGGCTGCTGGTCAAGATCAACCACGTTTACATCCCCGGGGTCAACGACCACGAGACCCTCGACCTGGCGGTGCGGGTGCGCGCGCTGGGGGCCACGATGATGAATATCATCCCGGTGATCCCCCTCGGCCTGTTCCGGGATGTCGAGCCGCCCTCGGCGGCCTTGATGGCAATGGTGCGCAACCAGGCCGAGCTGATCCTCTCCCAGGCCCGCCATTGCCAGCAGTGCCGTGCCGACGCCGCCGGAGTGGTGGGGCAGGATCTCGACCTCGACCTGCTGGCGGCTGCCGTCTCGTAAATCGTGCAATTGTCCTGAAAGGAACGATCCTATGTCACCGGAACTGCTTCCCCTGCTCGCCGTCTGCATCTTCGTGGTCGCCATGCTCTATGCCAGCGTCGGGCATGGTGGCGCCTCCGGCTACCTCGCGGTCATGGCCCTGTTCAGCCTCCATCCGGCGGCCTTGAAGCCGACCGCCCTGATCCTCAACATCGTCGTGGCCGGCGTGGCGTCCTGGCTGTACCTGACCGCGAAGCAGTTCAGCTGGCGAACCTTCTGGCCGTTTGCCATCACGTCCATCCCGGCGAGTTATCTCGGCGGCAGCTTCAACCTGCCACCGCACCTCTACCGCCCGGTCCTCGGGGTGGTGCTGCTCTTCGCCGCCTGGAGGCTGTTCGTGCGCACCGAACGGCCGGCAGGGGAGGTCCGCTCGCCACGGCTGCCAATGGCCTTGGCACCGGTGCGGTGCTCGGCTTCTTCTCGGGATTGATCGGCGTCGGCGGGGGGATCTTTCTCAGTCCGCTCATGGTCCTGCTTGGCTGGGCGAGGGTCCGCGAGGTCTCCGGAATTGCCGCGTTGTTCATTCTGGTCAATTCATCCTCCGGCTTGCTAGGGCACCTCGGCAGCCTGCAACAGGTTCCCGATTATGCGCCGCTGCTTGCGGTCATGGCTCTGGCCGGCGGCACGGTCGGGGCTCTTTGCGGCAGTCGGCACCTGCCGGTGGCGACCATTCTCAAGGCAATGGCCCTGGTATTGGTGACTGCCGGCGGGAAAATGCTGTTGGTCTGAGCCTCCAGGGATAATTCCAATGTAAGCCGCCACGAAGGTCCGGGAGCGCTTTTTCCGTGGTTCTGCTATACTAGGGTCGCCGCTGCAGCCGTTTTCCCGCAGGGCAACAACCTGCCGGCGCCCGTTCAACAAGGTCCCCGCCCGCATTACGCGCAGCATTTTCCCCGCAGGGAGGCAAGGTGATGAAGACATCCAAGGGAACGATCGGCATCCTGACCGGAGGGGGGGACGTCCCGGGCCTCAACCCGGCGATTCGCGCGGTCACCCTGCGGGCGCTGCGCGAAGGCTACCGGGTCCTCGGCCTGCGCCGCGGCTGGGCCGGCCTGGTCGAGCTGGTGCGCGACCACAAGGCCGACAACAGCCATTGCGTGCAGGTGCTCACCAGAGACATCGTCAATCGCGCCGGCCGTACCGGCGGCACCTTCCTGCACACCTCACGCACCCGGCCGAGCCATCTTCCGCTCAGCAACGTGCCGCTGCATCTGCGGGACACCTACACGGCGCCAATCAACGACATGACCGCCGAGGTCCTGCAGAATCTGCAGTGGCTGGGGGTCGACTCCCTGATTCCGATCGGCGGCGACGATACCCTCAGTTACGGCCGGCGCCTGCACGGCGAAGGGGTCAATGTGGTGGCCATCCCGAAAACCATGGACAACGACGTGCCCGGAACCGACTACTGCATCGGTTTTTCGACCTGTGTGACCCGCACCATCGAACTGACCCACCGCCTGCGCACCTGCGCCGGTTCGCATGAGCGCTTCCTGGTCCTGGAGGTGTTCGGCCGCTACGCCGGCTTCTCCGCCCTGTTGCCGACCATGGCGGGCGCCGCCGATCGCTGCATCATCCCCGAACATCCCTTCGAGATGGAGGCGCTGGCCGAACTGCTCAGTTACGACCGCAGCCGCCACCCGAGCAACTATTCGGTGGTGCTGATTTCCGAGGGAGCGACCTTCAGCCATAAGAGCGAAATGAGCTTCGAAGGGGAGGAGGCCGATCAGTACGGCCACCGCAAGCTGGGCGGGATCGGCGATCAGGTCGCTCAAGGCCTCAAGGATCTGTCGCCGCGCTATAACAGCGGGCGGCGGGTCAATGTACTGAGCCAGCGCCTCGGTTACCTGGTGCGCAGCGGCGATCCCGACGCCATCGACTCCATCGTACCCATGGCATTCGGCAACCTGGCCCTGGATCTGGTCGCCCAGAAAAGCTTCGGTCGGCTGGTCTGCCTGCACAATGGATGTTACGACAACGTCCCCATCGAAATCGTCACCGACCACAAGAAGGTGGTGGACGTCGCCAAGTATTACAATACCGCGCGGCTGCGCCCCAACTACGATTCATTCCAGAGGCAGCCGCTGTTCATCATGACCAGCGATTTCTAGACGCTCCCGGTCGCGCTTCCCGCCGCACCGGTGCGTCGCCAGGCGCGGGAATATCCGCATTATCCGTGGGGCTCGCTGCCTGGACTTGCTCCTTTTTCACCGGTCCGCTACTATCACGCCACAGCCTTGCCTGAAAAATCCCGCGCCGGCAAAAGGACCCACTTATGAAAATCGCCATCCTGGGGCTCGCCCAGACGGGCAAGAAGACCCTGTTCACCCTGCTGACCGGTCGTCCGGTGCCCGCCACCCGCAAAGCCGGCGAAGCTCTGGAAGGGGTCGCGGCCATCCACGACAGCCGGGTGGACGCCCTGAGCAAACTGTTCAAGCCGAAAAAAACCACCTATGC
>JBFYXI010000010.1:0-3998 GCA_041310635.1 Desulfuromonadaceae bacterium
CGCCGATATTGACAAACTCGAAGCGGATGCCGAGTTCGCGATGAACCATCTCGGTGAGTTCGAGCAGCATCCGGGCGGTTTCGATGATATAGGTGCAATCGCGTTCGTTCGAGGCAACCATGGTGTGCAGGCCGAAGCGGCTAGCCCCGCGTTCCATGGCCATGCGGTAGGCGGAAATCACCTGGTCATGGGTGATCCCGTACTTGGCTTCGACGGGGTTGCCGATGATGATGTTGCCGGTGCGGCGCGGTCCGGGGTTGTAGCGGAAGCAGGTCAGTTCGGGGAAGCGCGGTACCTTGGCGATCAGCGAGATGTCGTCGAGGTTGAGGATGCAGCCGCCTTCGGCGGCAGCCGCTTCGAATTCGATCGGGCTGGTATTGTTCGAAGTGAACATGATCTCCTCGCCGCTTGCGCCGACCTGACGGCTCATGATCAGCTCGGGGATGGAGCTGCAGTCGAAGCCGAAGCCCATCTCCTTCATCAGGGCAAGGATGCGCGGGTTCGGCAGGGCCTTGACCGCATAGTATTCACGAAAGCCGTCGATGCCGGCGAAAGCTTTCTTGAGGGCCGCACCGGTGGCGAGGATACCGGCCTCGTCGTAGATGTGAAAGGGGGTGCCGTAGTGTGCCGCGACCTCCCGGACCCGGGGAAAGAGGCGCTGCTTGAAGTCAGTGGACATGGGCATGATGCGGGCTCCTGTAAAAAGTGCTGAGCAGCGGGTGCTGAAAATTTCGGAAATTCTAAAAGATATAGCGGATGAGGGATGAAAAGACAAGATCTTCGCACACATGAGTTTAGTCTAGGCAACTCCCTGTTTTTTAGCGAAGATAGGGCAATCCGCCCGGAGGAGTATCCTGCCGATGCCGTTGCCGCCGGTCCTGCACCTGCGCATTTTTCTCCCTTTTGCGCTCGGTTATTTCCTGAGCTACCTGTACCGTACGGTCAATGCCGTGATTGCGCCGGACCTGGTGCGGGACGTGGGCATCGACCCGGCCAGCCTCGGTCTCCTCACCTCGGCCTATTTCCTGGCCTTTGCCGCCGCCCAGCTGCCGCTCGGTGTGCTGCTAGACCGCTACGGGCCGCGCCGGGTTGAAGCGGCCCTGCTCCTGTTTGCCGCGGCCGGCGCCGTCATGTTCGCCTGGGCCGATTCTCTGGCCGGGCTGATGGCTGGTCGGGCACTGATCGGTCTCGGCGTATCGGCCTGCCTGATGGCGGCGTTCAAGGCCTTCACCCTCTGGTTCCCGCCCGAACGTCTGCCTCTGGCCAACGGCGTGCAAATGATCTCCGGGGGGGTCGGTGCCCTGGCTGCCACCACCCCGGTGGAACTGGCCCTCAAGCTGACCGACTGGCGCGGGGTTTTTCTGCTTGTCGCCGGTTTGACGGTGCTGGCGGCGGTCCTTGTCTACCTGGTCGTCCCCGAAAAGGACGGGAGCCGCTCAGAAGAGACTCTCCAGGAGCAGTTTGCCGGTATCCGCACGGTCTTCACCAGCCCGGTCTTTTGGCATATTGTCCCCTGGGCGGTTGCTGCGCAGGCCGCCTATCTCTCCATCCTCGGCTTGTGGTCGGGCCCCTGGCTGCGCGACGTGGCCGGCTACCCGCGCATGGACGTGGCCAACACCCTGATGGGGGTCTCGCTGGCCATGATGGCCGGCTATTTTGCCTTCGGCGCCATGGCTGAACGGCTGGCAAAACGCGGCATCCGGCCAATGACCGTGGCGGCCTGGGGGATGAGTGGGTTCCTGGCCGTGCAACTGCTGCTGAGTCTGCACTGGACCTCCCTGACTGTGCCGCTCTGGCTGCTGTTCGGTTTCAGCGGCACCGCCTGCATCCTTCCCTATGCCGTGCTCTCCCAGGTTTTTCCGAAACAACTGGCCGGTCGGGCCAACACCGGCCTCAACGTCCTGGTCTTCGTCGCCGCCTTTGCCGCCCAGTGGGCGATCGGCGCCATCATCGGCCTCTGGCCGCAAGCGGCCGATGGCGGTTACCACACCAGCGGCTACCGGGCCGGGTTCGGCCTGATTTTCGGATTACAGCTGGTCACGGCACTCTGGTACCGGTTGTCCAGGTCGGTCCGCACCCGCGTTTGTGCCTGATACCGGCAGGCTTTGGCTGATCTGCTAAAGCAAACGGGCGGCGCGGGGCCCCGCGCCGCCCGTTCCAGTTCTCACGCGATGGAAGGTCCCGGATTCAGTGCTTCATGAAGCCGAAGGTCTCGGGAAAGGCCACCAGCAGGGCGACAACCAGCACCTGCAGGGCAATGAAGGGCGCCACCCCGCAGTAGATGTCGGTGGTCCTGACCTCCGGCGGGGCGACCCCCTTGAGGTAGAAGAGACTGAAGCCGAAGGGCGGCGTCAGGAACGAGGTCTGCAGGTTCATGGCGATCAGGATCGCGTACCACAGCGGATCGATGCCGAGGGCCGCAGCGACCGGCACGAGGATCGGCACGACGATGTAGGAGATCTCGACGAAATCGATGAAGAAGCCGAGGGCAAAGATGAGGAGCATGGAGAGAATGATGAACCCCCACCTTTCGCCGGGCAGCTCCTTCATGAAGTCGTGAACGATCGCGTCGCCGCCGGTAAAGGTGAAGACCAGGGAGAAGGCGGTGGCGCCGATCAGGATGGCAAAGACCATGGCCGTGATCTTGACGGTCTCCAGGGAGCTTTCCCAGACCATGCGCACGGAAAAGCGGCGATAGAGGGTGGCCAGAACGATGGCACCGATGCCGCCTACCGCCGACGATTCGGTTGCCGTGGCCACCCCGGCGAGGATCGAACCGAGCACCAGCACGATCAGCACCAAGGGGGGGATGATCGCCATCAAGGCGCGTTTGACCTGCTGTCGCTTGCCGCCCTGGGCTTCGCTCAAACGCACCGGCGGGGCGAGATCTTTTTTCCAGACGGTGACGATCACGATATAGACGACATAGAAGCCGACCAGCGACAGGCCGGGCCAGAGGGCCGCCTTGAACAAGTCGCCGACCGGCAGCTGGAAGACGTCGCCGAGGATGATCAGGACGATCGACGGCGGGATGATCTGCCCCAGGGTGCCGGCGGCGCAGATCGCCCCGGTGGCGAGTTTCTTGTCATAGTTATATTTGAGCATGACCGGCAGGGAGATGACGCCCATGGCCACCACGCTGGCGCCGACCACGCCGGTGGAGGCCGCCAGCAGCGCGCCGACCAGCACCGTGGAGATGGCGATGCCACCGCGGATCTCGCCGAACAGAAAGCCCATCGATTCCAGCAGGTGCTCGGCGAGGTTCGATTTCTGCAGCACGATCCCCATGAAGATGAACAGGGGGATAGCCATCAGGATGGTATTGTTCATGATCGACCAGATGCGGTGGGACATCAGGGCGAACATCGAGTACCCCTCGGTGAACAGGCCGAAGGCGACGGCGACTCCGCCGAAGGTGAAAGCCACCGGAAAACCCACCAGCAACAGGGTGAGTGCGACCGCGAACATTATGAGTCCAATCATGGTGTCAACCTCTTGCCGAGCAAGCGACACGGGGCCGCGTCTTCCGGAGGAATGCTCCAGACCGGCTGCGGAGCTGCGCGATGAAGACTACAGCACATCGTCTTCGATCGGGTGGGCCGGTGGCGGCGCTTCGTGGCCGCGGAAGATGTTGATGTTCCTCACCACGAAGCCGACGGCGGAAACGATCAGGAAGACGAAGGCGGCCGGGATCACCGCCTTGATCAGCCAACGCTGGCCGAGACCGCCGGGGTCGCCGCTGATTTCTCCGGTGGTGTAGGCCTGCTTCACGTACCAGATCGAGCCCTCGATGATCAGGAGGCTCAGTGGCATGATCAGCAGCAGGGTGCCGCCGATGTTCACCACGGTTTTCCAGCGTGGCGAAAAATGGTCGTAGAGGATGTCGACCCGGACATGGCCGTCCTCTTTGAGGCAATAGGCCATGCCGAACAGGAAGACCATGGCGAACAGGTGCCATTCCAGCTCCTGCAGGGCGATCGAACCGCGGTTGAAAAGAT
>JBFYXI010000011.1:0-3123 GCA_041310635.1 Desulfuromonadaceae bacterium
AGGAGGCGGCCTGCATGGAACTGATGCGTAGCTTCATTGACTAGCATCCCATGCTGTGGAACGAAGACCTCGGAGTCACTTGACGCCCCGCGCACTTCAAGAAGCGGGGCTATGGGCGATGGCGACCCCCCGGTTCAGGGCCTGACCCTGACCACCGTGCCTTCGCGGCGCCGGTCGGCTGCGCCGTGGTGGCTTCCGCTCTCGTGATCGATGACGACAGCCTGCACCGAGCCGATCGTTTCCTGGCAGCCATTTGCCCCTGTTTCAAGCAGTCCCACATGACCCATGGCACGCAAGGCGTCCTGGGTGGCGATGCTAAAACCCGTTTGCATGAAATCCTCGCCGCCTTCGCAACTCAGCTTGCCCGCCGCGTGCGTCACCGACAGTCGCGGCGCATCGATCGCCTGCTGCATCGACATGCCGTGGTCGATCAGATTGAGGGAGATGTTGAGCACCGAATTGATGATGCTGGCGCCGCCGGGTGAGCCGAACGCAGCCACGGGTTTGCCGTCCTTCAGCAGCAGCGTAGGCGCCATGCTGGAGCGCGGGCGTTTGCCGGGCGCGACGTCGTTGGCACCGGGATTGTCCGCGCCGGCGGCGGGAACGAAGTTGAAGTCGGTCAACTGGTTGTTGAGCAGGAAGCCATAGCCCGGAACGGTGATGCCGGAACCCCAGGTGAATTCGATGGTGCTGGTGTAGCTGACCACATTGCCCCAGCGGTCGACGATGGAAAAGTGGGTGGTGTGCGGGCTTTCCTCGAGGACGAGCGAATGCTTCGGGCGATCGGCAGCGGCCGGGTCCCAGGGCAGGGGGTCGCCGGCCTGCGGTGTCTGCATGCGGCGATCGGGCTGGATGAGTGCGGCGCGTGCCGCCAGGTATTCCGGGTGCAACAGGCCCCTGCGCGGCACCGGGGTCGCGTCCTCGTCGCCGATCCAGAGCGCGCGGTCGGCGAAAGCCAGGCGCATCGTCTCGATCATGGCGTGCAGGGTTTTCGGGCTGCCGAAGCCGTAGCCCTGCGCGGCGTCGCCGAGCGGATAGCGTTCCAGCAGTTTCAGCATCTGCAGCACGGTGAGTCCGCCGGAGGAGGGCGGCGGCATGGTCGCCAGGGTCCAGCCGCGGTACTGGCCGAACAGCGGCTGGCGGATCGCCACCTGATACTGCGCGAGGTCGGCGAGCGTCATCCGCCCCTGTCCTGATGCGCCCAGTTCGCCGCGCGCGCGCTTCTGCGCCTCGACGATCGCCTTGGCCAGCGGGCCGCGATAGAAGGCGTCCGGCCCCTCGGTCGCGATGAGCCTGAGCGTTCTGGCGAGGTCGGGCTGCACCAGCCAGTCGCCCTCGGCCAGCGGCACGCCGCCGGGACGGAAGATCGCGGCGGTCTCGGGGTGGACCCGGGTGCGGCCGTGATCGTTGGCGATATCGGCGGCGAGGAAACGGTTGACGCGAAAGCCGCGCTCGGCGAGTTCGATTGCAGGCTGCAGGGTGTCGGCAAGCTTTTTCGTGCCCCAGCGGGTGAGGGCGGTGTCGATGCCGCGCAGGGTACCCGGGACGCCGACCGCGAGTCCGCTGGTGGAGGCGAGGGGAAAGGGCATCGGCTTGCCGTCGGGCGCGAACATGTCGGCGCTCGCCCCAGCCGGAGCGAGCTCGCGCGAATCGACGATCAAGGTCTCGCCGGTTTTCGCCAGATGCACCAGCATGAAGCCGCCACCGCCGATGCCGGACGATTGCGGCTCGACCACGTTGAGGGCGAACTGCACCGCGGCCGCGGCATCGATGGCGTTGCCACCGTCTGCCAGCATGCGCGCGCCGGCGGCCGCCGCGGCGGGATGCGAGCTTGAGACCACGCCGACAGGCGCGGTGGCCATCGCGGGGCAGGCAAACAGTAGAAGCGCAAATAGGCGCAGGGATTGTTTGAGTAAGGGCATGTCGGGTGGGAGTAGGGCAGCAGTCCCAAGCCTGCCCTGTACGGTCCACATGCGTCAACCCGCGATGACGCTCAGGGTTGGGTCGGACAGCGCAACGGAAGGACCGGACTGACCCGTCAACGACGGACGGGCGGGAATACTTTGTTTCCGACCGATCGGCAGCGCGGCATTCTCTGCCTGTGCGCCTGTTCGCGAGGATCGGCAGCAATGCATGGGGGAAATACAAATAAAATCAATTTGATGCTACCCATTCATGATGTTTTCTTTTAGAAAAATCCCGCCTCGCAATCCCGCTTTACACTCAGGGGCATCGCTCATAAAACTATCATGGCACGGTAAGAAGAGATTCATTTTGCTTCGGGAGAATCGCCGCATCCGGTGTATCCGGATTCCACCCAACCCGATTTTTCAGGAGGCAAGATGAGCAGCAAACTCCATCCAGACGGCAAGCTGAATCCCAGCGACAGCGTCACCAACACCAGCGGCAACGACTCCATCCTCGACCTCATCGAGGCCCGCCAGATCTCTCGCCGCAACTTCCTCAGGGGTTCGCTCGGCGCTGCCGCCATGGTCGCCGTAGGCGGCGGCGTTGCCGCTGCTGCGATGTCGAGCCCTGCCAGTGCAAAACCTGTCGCCAGGGCTATCGCTGCGGCCTACCTCAGGAGCCCTTCGCCGGCGGGCGCCATCGGCTTCGCTTCCGTCGCACCCAACCTCTATCTTTATCCCGCTGACGACGCGGTCATCGTGCCGCCAGGCTACAGCGCCCGCGTGCTGGTGGCCTGGGGAGACTCGCTGAGCAAGGAAGCGAACTGGGATCCGTCGAGCGCGATGGACGAAGAAACCCAGCTGCATTGCTACGGTTCGCACACCGACGGCATGCATTACTTCCCTTTCCCACAGGAGAAAAGTCAGCAGGCGAATTCCCGCGGCCTGCTCGTCACCAACAGCGAGTACTGCGACCCGGCCCTGGTCAACAACGTCAAGCCCTTCTCCAACTATGCGACTGTGGCCATGACCCTTGACATGGTGCGCGCGCAGCAGGCCGCCCACGGCGTCAATGTGGTGGAAGTACAGGAAAACAACGGCAGCTGGAGCGTCAGGCGCGGCTCGGCGTTCAACCGCCGCATCACCGGCAACACCCCTTGCCGGATCAGCGGCCCCGCTGCCGGCCATGAGCTGATGAAAACCGCCGCCGACGCCA
>JBFYXI010000012.1:0-12248 GCA_041310635.1 Desulfuromonadaceae bacterium
CCCGACAACTTCTCGGGGTACGGTCGTTGGTACCCGCTGTCTTTTCAATATTCGACAGGAGGCGGATAAACCAGAAGACGCTCTGCCGGGTCACCAACAACGACCATGAGGCCGGCGGCGACAAGAAGACCCCGGCCACGCGCCCAAGGCTGACCAAGAACAAGGTCCGCCTCACCGAAATCCTCGCCTTCGAACAGTCGGCACCCCGAAGCCACGCTGTAGATTAGACGTATTTTAAGGAAATCTGTTCCCCGCTAGGGAAATGTCTAAACGTACGGTTTCTCATGCTCAACCGAGTGCGCTGAGGCACCGCTCGAATGAAGCTCGGGCTCCTGTGTTTACCTCTTGTAAACCGCCTTGCAATGTGGTAGTGTTTACCTGAAGTAAACAGAGCACGTTCATGGAGACGGGATGCACGTAATTCGCAAGAGGGCTTTTGAGGAGGCCGCCAGGCGGTTCCCGAAAGATAAAACTGCAATCATGGACACTTACCGGGTTTTGAATGGTGGAACATACAAAACCCCTGAGGATCTAAAAAAAGTATTCCCAAGTCTTGACAACTTCAAGTACAAAGACAAGTGGTACGTGATCGACATCGGCGGGAACAACCTGCGGATCATGGCGATGATCCTTTTCACCAACCAGAAATTCTACGTAAATCACATCGTCACACACGCTGAATATGACAAGCTTTGCAGGAAATACAGGAAGGAGATGTGATGAATACGGCAACAGCGAAGAAACTTGAAGATTCGTTTCTCTCCTTCTTCGAAACTGCACACCGTGCAATTGATATCGAAACCGAGAAAGACTACGAATTTGCCCTGGATCTTATCGAACACTTGATGACTAAGGCTGAGGACCGCGATGGCGAGCCGCTGCTTCGTATGATCGACTTGATTGCCGCCTCAATCGAGAAATACGAAAACAGCCTTGAGGGAGTGCGTAATTTCATCCAAGAAGTTGAGGCCGTAGATCCGGGAGTCTCAACGCTAAGGCTACTCATTCATCAGCACAAGCTGTCATATTCCGACCTCAAGGAAGAGATCGGGTCTAAATCCCTAATCTCTCAAATCCTGAGCGGATCGAAGAATATGACTAGGGCGCACATCGCAAACCTGTCAAAACGGTTCAATATCAGCCCTGAACTGTTTTTCTAAACTAACACTTGTCCGAATCGTTGGGTGTGCTAGAAGACGCCAATCCCTCAAGCCCTCCACAGGATTTGGGGGATTGCTTTGCGTGCCGCTACTAAATCTCGACAAGACCGCCTTATCATGCCTCACAGATGCGCAAAGGAATCATTTTTTCGGCATGTGGTGTGAATTGAGAAAAGTCGTGGTTTACCGATGGCGAAATTTACGACGGCTTGCAGGACAGCCGGACACAATATGGCATCCAACATAAACCAATACCCCCGATGGTTTGGAGCATCGGGGATATTGGTCATTTCTAACGCACTTTATGCGACCGGCTAGACATAGTTTCCCAATTTTTGCATTTTTCAACACATTTGGTGAACCCCTTACCTATGGGCAAGGGGCTTAAGGTCATAGTGCAACCGCCTAACGCCCGACGCCGATGCCGAGAGCTTCGGCGGTGCGGATCAGTTCTCCCTGCGGATCGACCAGGTTGGGGGAATCCACCGCGCTGCTGATTTCCACGTCAGTGATGGCACGACCGCGCAGCGCCACCATGCGGCCGTACTGCCGCTGCTCGATCAGCGCCACCGCGTGGATGCCGAAGCGGGTGCCGAGAATGCGGTCGAAGGGCACCGGCGACCCGCCGCGCTGCACATGGCCGAGCACGACCGCCCGGGTTTCCACGCCGAGCCTGGCGGCAATGTCGCGGGAGACCGCGGCGCCGATGCCGCCCAGGCGCTCGACCCCGAGATTTTCCCCGGCGGTGGCCTGTACCACCTTGCCGCCGCCGCACGGTTGGGCGCCTTCCGCCACCACCACGATGGAGAAGCGGTTGCCGCGCTGCCGGCGCGTGGCGAGCGCCGCGCACACCGCAGCCATGTCGAAAGGGATCTCCGGGATCAGGATGACGTCGGCTGAGCCGGCGAGGCCCGCCTCCAGGGCGATCCACCCGGCGTCGCGGCCCATGACTTCGACCACCATCACCCGGTGATGGCTTTCGGCAGTGGTGTGCAGCCGGTCGAGGGCCTCGGTGACGATCTCCACCGCGGTATGGTAGCCGAAGGTGACATCGGTGCCGCGCAAATCGTTGTCGATGGTCTTCGGCACCCCGACCATCGGCATGCCGAGGTCCTGCAGCCGGCGCGCGATCTTCAGGGTGCCGTCGCCGCCGACCGCGATCAGCGCCTCGAGCGCCAACGCCTTGAAATTCCCGACCACTTCCGCGGAGACGTCGACCAGTTGCACCCCCTGCGCGCTCCGCACCGGGTAGGCCAGCGGGTTGCCGCGGTTGCTGGTGCCCAGGATCGTACCGCCGCGCGGGAGAATGCCGCGCACCGCGGCGAGATCGAGTTCGCGCCAGCGGGGCGTTCCGACCAGGCCATCGAAACCGTCCTCGATGCCGATCACCCGCCAGCCATGCTGCAGGATGGCGCAGCGCACCACGGCCCGGATGACGGCGTTCAGCCCCGGGCAGTCGCCGCCGCCGGTCAATATGGCTATGCTGCGAGACATGATCACTCCCGACGTGGCGTTTGTCAGCGGGGCTCGGGCCGGCGCTGTTCGGTGGCAATCGCCAGCTTGCCGAGGCCGGCTTCCTGGGCCAGGTCCATCAGGGTCACCACCCGGCCATGCTTGGCCTCGCGATCGGCCAGCAGCAGGAACGTCGTCTCCCTGGCGGCACCCTGCTGACGCAGCAGCACCTTGAACTGATCGAGAGTCAACGCGCGGTTCTGATGGAAGATCTGCCCCTCCTTGTCAAGGTAGATCTTGAGTTCCTGGGGTTCGCGGGCAATGGTCTGCGCCGAGGATTCCGGGAGCTTGACGGTCAATCCCGGCGTTTCGACGAAGGTGGTGGAAATCATGAAGAAGATCAGCAGCAGGAAGACGCAGTCGACCATCGGTGTCAGGTCGATCCTTGGCTCCTCGGTGCCGCGCTTGTGCAGGAAAGCCATGTCATTCTCCGAGCAGGTCGACCAGGCGCAGGGCAAATTCCTCCATGGCCAGGGCCAGCTGTTCGACCCGGCTGGTCAGAAAGCGGTGGGCCAGGATCACCGGAATGGCGATGGTCAAGCCGGCGGCCGTGGTGATCAAAGCTTCGGAAATCCCGCCGCCCAGGGTTGCCGGTGTGCCGACCCCCTGGGTGGCGATCACGTTGAAGGCCTGAATCATCCCCATGACCGTGCCAAGCAGGCCGAGCAGCGGCGATATGGTGGCAATCGTGCCGAGCAGGCCCAGGAACTTGGTCAGAGGCGCCGTTTCGCGGCGGCCGACCTCTTCGACCACGGCCTTGATCTGGTCGCGGGGCCGCCCGGCCAGCCGCAGCGCGGCCAGAAACACCGGGGCCAGGGGCGCCTCGGAACGGTGGCAGACGGCAACCGCCTCCTCCAGGCGCTGCTTGGCCACCAGGGGCTCGATCTCATGGGCGAGGGAGCGAACCGTCCGCAAGGTGCGCCAATAGGTCCACAGTCTCTCGAAAAAGATCCCCATGGCAAAGATCGAACAGAGGGCGATCGGATACATGACCGGCCCCCCCTTTTGAAACAGCTCCCACATATGTGTCAGGTCCTTTCAGAGGCGTGAGGTGTGAGGCGTGAGGTGTGAGGCGTCAAGGCTCTTGCAAAACTGATTGACCAAATCATTCCGCAGGCTACGCCTCACTCCTCACGCCTCACGAAGTTTATCCCCCAAGCCGGGGAAACTCAACGTAATTTGCCGGGCGACCTGGCGATGGCTTCGCCCAGCATGCGCGCCGTCGCTTCGAGGTGCTGGGGAATCACCCGCACATCGGCAAACACCGGCATGAAATTGGTATCCCCCCCCCAGCGCGGCACGATGTGCTGATGCAGGTGGTCAGTGACGCCGGCGCCGGCGACCGCGCCGAGGTTCATGCCGACATTGAAGCCTTGCGCCTTGCAGCATTCCAGCAGGAGGTCCCGGCACACTATGGTGAGACCGTGCAATTCGGCGACCTCGGCACTGGTCAGCAGGCCGGGATCGGCCACGTGGCGCAGCGGGGCCACCATCAGGTGTCCGTTGGAGTAAGGAAAGCGATTCATGATGATGAAACAGTGGGTACCGCGGCACAGGACCAGCCGGGCTTCGTCTTCGGCGCTCGCGCCAAGACAGAAGATGCATTCGTTGCCTGGTGCGGCCTGTACATATTCGAGCCGCCACGGCGCCCACAATCGTTCCATGACATGACCTCCTCGGTGAATAAAAATCCAACGTCGATATTGGGAGGGGCGCTGCTTGCCGCGCCCCAGGGCGGAGCAAGCGCCGTTCCTCACATGCAAGGCGGGAGGCGACGGGAGATTGTTGCGCTTCCGCAGTCTCGCCGCTTTTATTCAGTCACCGAGCGGGATAATCCGGGCATGGATCACCCCATCCTCGATGTCGAGCAGGCCGACACTGGTGCTGGGCATGCCGCGCCGGTCGGTGGCGCTCCCCGGATTGAACAGCAGCAACCCGGATTCCCGCCGGCACACCGGCTCGTGACTGTGCCCGAACACCAGGCAGTCGAGAGCTCTGCCGACAAACTCGCCACGGATGCGCTCGATCAGCCCCGCCGGCGGCCCCCAGCCATGGATCAGTCCGATGCACAAGCCGGCCACCGGCAGCACCCGCTTGTGCGGCAGCTCGGGTGACGCCGGGTCCATGTTGCCGCGCACCGCGTACACCGGGCTGGGAGCAAAAGCCGACAGCACGCCGGGGGCGACGATATCCCCGGCATGCAGGATCAGGTCGACGGCGGCGAACGGCCCCGCGGCAATTTCCCGCAGCCGGGAGCAGGCCTCCGGGTTATCGGCCAGGTGGGTATCGGAGAGGACGCCGATGCGGACCATAAAACAGTCTTCCAGGAGAATCGGGTGCTGATCCCTTTGTAGCCTTCGCTGAGCCGGAGTGTCAACCGCCATCGGACGCTTGACGCATCGATGAATGAGTGTATTTTATCACCACCGGGCGGGGGTGCCTACGCAGGCTGCCGTGGCGGATAACAGCGTTTCTGCTTGACACCGGCCGCCCGGTCGAGATATCTAGTCTTTTTATTCACGCTAAAATTTTTTAGCAATAGCATAAATAGCGGGGCGGCAACGCCCATCCAACCAGTGACGCCGGCACGATGCCCCAAGCATCCGCCGGCAACGACCAGGGAGGTCAAACACCATGTCAAAGCGTCAGGACGCCCTCGACTACCACAGCACAGGGCGCAAGGGGAAAATCGAAGTCATCACCACCAAGCCGTGTGCCACCAGCCGCGACCTGTCGCTGGCCTACAGCCCGGGCGTCGCCGAGCCCTGCCTCGAAATCGAAAGAGACCCCTCCCTCGCCTACGAATACACCGCCAAGGGCAACCTGGTGGCGGTGGTCTCCAACGGCACTGCGGTGCTCGGACTGGGCGATATCGGCGCCCTCGCCGGCAAGCCGGTCATGGAAGGCAAAGGGGTCCTGTTCAAACGTTTTGCCGACGTCGACGTCTTCGACATCGAACTCAACACCAAGGATTCCGACGAGATCATCCGCACCGTGAAGATCCTCGAGCCGACCTTCGGCGGCATCAACCTCGAGGATATCAAGGGTCCCGAGTGCTTCTACATCGAGGAACAGTTGCAGAAGATCCTCAATATCCCGGTCTTTCACGACGACCAGCATGGCACCGCCATCATCTCCGCCGCCGGCATGATCAACGCCCTGGAGATCGTCGGCAAGAAGATCGAGGAAGTTAAAATCGTGGTCAACGGCGCCGGCGCCGCCGGCATCGCCTGCGCCAACCTCGCCATCACCATGGGGATCGACAAGAACAACGTCATCCTCTGCGACACCAAGGGGGTCATCTACCAGGGGCGCACCGAGGGGATGAACGAGTACAAGGAGCGCCTCGCCGCCGAGACGGATGCCCGCACCCTCGAGGACGCCATGGTCGGCGCCGACATCTTCTTCGGCGTGTCCGCCAAGGGGGCCGTCACGACCGAGATGCTCATGTCGATGGCCAAGGACCCGATCGTCTTCGCCATGGCCAACCCCGACCCGGAGATCACCCCGCCGGAGGCCAAGGCCGTGCGCGACGACGTCATCATCGGCACCGGCCGCTCCGACTACAACAACCAGGTCAACAACGTCCTGTGCTTCCCCTTCCTGTTCCGCGGCGCCCTGGACGTTCACGCCAGCGCCATCAACGACGAGATGAAACTGGCCGCGGTCAAGGCCCTGGCCGATCTCGCCAAGGAAGATGTTCCCGACTCGGTGCGCAAGGCCTACGGCGGGGTCGAGATCAAGTTCGGCCGCGAATACCTGATCCCCAAGCCCTTCGACCCGCGGGTGCTGCTGCGTGTCGCCCCGGCGGTCGCCAAGGCGGCCATGGACAGCGGTGTGGCCCGCCGGCCGATCGAGGACCTCGACAAGTACCGTGAACGCCTTGAAGCCCTGCAGGGGCGCTCCAAGGAGATCATGCGCGTCCTCATCAACAAGGCCAAATCGAACCCGAAACGCATCGTCTTCCCCGAGGGCGACGAGGACAAGATCCTGCGCGCCGCGGCGATCCTGGTCGACGAAGGGATCGCCATCCCGATCCTGCTCGGCAACATCGAACAGATTCGCGCCCGGGCCCTGGAGCTGAATCTCGAACTGGGCGACACGGAGATCATCGACCCGCGGGAAGCGTCCAAGCTCCAGGAGTATGCGGCAGAGCTCTTCGCCATGCGCCAGCGCAAGGGGGTGACGCTCGCCGAGGCGCGCCGCATGATGCGCAACAACCGCAACTACTTCGGCGCCATCATGGTCAACAACGGCGATGCCGACACCATGCTCTCCGGCATCAACGCCCACTACCCCGACACCATCCGCCCGGCCCTGGAAGTGATCGGCAAGCTCGACCACCTGTCCAAGGTGCACGGCATGTATATGCTGGTCACCAAGAAGGACGTGGCGTTCTTCGCCGACACCACCGTGGCCATCGAGCCGACCGCCGAGGAACTGGCCGAAACGGCGATTCTCACCGCCCAGTACGCCCGCCATTTCGACATCGAGCCGCGCGTGGCGATGCTCTCCTTCTCCAACTTCGGCAGCGCCGAACACCCCCTGACCACCAAGGTCAAGCGCGCCACCGCCATGGTCAAGCAGATGGACCCCGATCTGGTCGTCGACGGCGAGATCCAGGCCAACGTCGCCCTCGATCCGGAACTGGTCGAGCGCCAGTTCCCCTTCTCCAAGCTCAAGGGGAACGCCAACTGCTTTATCTTCCCCGACCTGCAGTCCGGCAATATCTGCTACAAGCTGCTCAACAAGCTCGGCGGCGCCGAGACCGTCGGCCCGATCCTGATGGGGATGAAAAAGCCGGTGCACGTCCTGCAGCGCGGCGACGACGTCTCCGAGATCGTCAACATGGCCGCCGTCGCGGTGGTCGACGTCCAGGAGATGGAAGGCAAGTAGGCCGCAAGGCGTTCTACTTGGGGCTAGGGACTGGGGGCTGGCGGCTGCAACCCCCATCCGACACGTCAAGCGGGGGTGGCTTTAATGGCCGCCCCCGCTTCATATTTATGATTTCGTCAGCCCCCAGCCCCTAGCCTCCAGCCTCTAGCCCCCGCCTCTATTACCTGCTAAACTACACCCCACCTTAACTCAAGGATCCAGCTCATGCGCTATCTCAGCACCCGCGGCCAGGTCCGCGGCATCCCCTTCAGGCAGGCGGTCATGATGGGGCTGGCCGAAGACGGCGGCCTGCTCCTGCCGGAGAGCATCCCCCGACTGACTCCCGGCGATTTCGCCGCCCTGGGCAGCCTGGCCTATCCGGAACTGGCCTTCCAGATCGTGGCTCGCTTCATCGACGACATCCCCTCGGCGGACCTGAAGGACCTCATCGACCGCTCCTATGCGACCTTCACCCACCCCGAGGTGACGCCGGTGGTTGCCCGCGGCGGCGTGCATATCCTGGAACTGTTCCACGGTCCGACGCTGGCCTTCAAGGACGTCGCCCTGCAGCTGCTCGGCAACCTGTTCGAATACCTGCTCACCGCCAGCGGCAGTCACCTGAACATCCTCGGCGCCACCTCCGGCGACACCGGCAGCGCGGCCATTTACGGGGTGCGCGGCAAGCGCGGCATCAACATCTTCATCCTGCACCCGCAGGGCAAGGTCTCGCCGGTGCAGGAACTGCAGATGACCACGGTGACCGATGCCAACGTCTACAACCTTGCGATCCGCGGCACCTTCGACGACGGCCAGCGCATCGTCAAGGAGGTGTTCGGCGATCTGGCCTTCAAGAAGCGCTATGCCCTCGGCGCCGTCAATTCGATCAACTGGGCCCGGGTCCTCGCCCAGGTGGTCTACTACGTCTATGCCTGGGCCAGGGTCCGGGCGGCCACCGGCCGGGAGCTGGTCGACGTCAGCGTGCCGACCGGCAATTTCGGCGACATCTTCGCCGGTTTCGTGGCCAGGCGCATGGGTCTGCCGATCCGCCACCTGGTGCTGGCCACCAATGCCAACAACATCCTGACCCGCTTCGTCAACGACGGCGACTACGCCATCGGCGACGTCCACCCGACCCTGTCGCCGTCCATGGACATTCAGGTGGCCAGCAACTTCGAGCGCTATCTGTATTATCTCTACGGCCAGGATCCGGCCCGGGTGCGCAGCTCCCTCGCCGAGTTCTCGCGGACCGGCAGGTTGCAGTTCAGCGCCGAGGAACGCCGCCAGGTCGCGGCCGAGTTCCGCTCGCTGTCCGTCGACGACCCGGCCATCATCGACGAAATCCGCAGCTTCCATGCCGAGACCGGCTACGTCCTCGACCCGCACACCGCCGTCGGCGTCAGGGCCGGGCGCCGCCTGAGCAGCGACGGCGTGCCGATGGTCTGCCTGGCCACCGCCCATCCCGCCAAATTCCCCGACGCGGTGTGCCGGGCCATCGGCCGCAATCCCGACCGCCCCGCCAGCCTCGACGGCCTGGAAGAGCGCCCGCGGCGCTGCGAAACGATCGAGGCCAGCACCGAGTTGGTGAAAAGCTTTCTGGCCGGCCATGCCCTCTAGGCCGGCAATAACCGCCTGATTCCCGGACCCCTCTCCCCCTGCGGAGAAGGCCCGGACAAGGGGAGCCTGCGTGGCAGCACTGCCTCAGCCACCGCTTGTTTACGCCGATGCCGTCCCGGCGCTGTTGCAAGCGCGGCAGGCTGACGGCGGTTTTGCCGAAACTCCCGGCGGCGACTATCGCCCCGATGCAACGGCATGGGCCACCCTCTGCCTCGACTCGTTCCAGCTTTATCCGGAGTTGAGCGCCGCCGCCCGGGGCAGGCTGAGCGCCGGCCAACAGCCCGACGGCGGCATCCCCTTGTCTGCCGATTATCCCGAAGCCTTCTGGCCAACGGCTGCCGCGGCCATGGCATTGCAGGGCTCTCCGCAGTTTGCCGCGGCCCATGACCGGGCCGTCGGTTTTCTGCTGGCGACAACCGGTCAGCATTCCCCCCGGGAGGACGATTCGCCACTGGGGCACGACCCCTCGATCCCCGGCTGGCCGTGGATTGCCGACACCCACTCCTGGGTCGAACCGACCGCCATGGCCATCCGTGCGCTGACTCTGGCCGGGCACTCCGCCCATCCCCGCGTGCAGTCCGGGGTCAAGATGCTCCTTGACCGGCAACTGCCGGACGGCGGCTGGAACTACGGCAACACGACGGTCTACGGCAAGACCCTCAACCCCATGCCTGCGGCAACCGGCGTGGCGCTCTGGTCTCTGGCCGGATTGGCCGAAGCGGACAAAGTCGCCCCCAGCCTCGACCTGATCGCCCGGGAATTGCCGAAGCTGCGCACCCCCCTGTCTCTTGGCTGGGCGTTGTCAGGACTGACCGACTGGCGAATCGAAACGGGGGATGCCCGGGCACTGATCACCGATTGTCTGCAGCGTCAGCAAAAATTTGGCCCTTATGGGACGTCGCGACTCGCGCTGCTACTCATTGCGGCGTCTCGCAGTGGTGCCGGGAACCCTCGCTCATGACTGAACAACCGCCTGGGAACAGCCGCTTCAGCATCACCCGTCGCGACCTGCTCTGGTGCCTGGCGGGGGGCGCTGCCATGGGATTTGGCCTGCACCATCTGCTGCGTCAGGCGGGGCAGCGCCAGGCTGAGGTATTTATCGCCAAAGCGGCGGATTACCGGCTCGATCTGGGCTCAATCATCACCCGCGGGCTGCAGGAACTCGGCGTCAGTGCCGAGGAGGTGCGCGGCAAGAAAATCCTGCTCAAGCCCAACCTGGTGGAAGTCTCCCCGGGACACGCGCACATCAACACCCACCCTCTCGTCGTGCTCGGCGCCCTCGAGGCCTTCCGTCGCCTGGGCGCCGCGGAAATCCTCGTCGGTGAAGGCCCGGGCCACGTGACCGACACCCAGATGGTTATCGAAGAAACCGGCCTCCAGGAGGTGCTCTTCGAGAACCGGACCCGCTTTGTCGACCTGAACTACGACAGCCTGTTCCCCCTGCCGAACCGCACCGGCTTCAGCACGCAAAGCCGGCTCGTCTTCCCGGCCACCCTCCGACAGGTCGATTGGGTGGTCTCCCTTGCCAAGCTGAAGACTCACCACTGGGCCGGCGTGACCCTCTCCATGAAAAATCTGTTCGGCGTCATGCCCGGTTCGGTGTACGGCTGGCCGAAGAACGTCCTGCACGTCAGCGGCCTGAATCAGTCGATCGTCGATATCAATGCGGCCCTGACCCCGCACTTCGCCATCGTCGACGGCATCACCGGCATGCAGGGCGACGGGCCGATCATGGGCGACCCGATCCAGTCCGGGGTGCTGGTCATGGGGCGCAGCCTGCCGGCCGTCGACGCCACCTGCTGCCGGATCATGGGGATCGATCCGCAACGCATCGATTATCTCCGGGTCGCCGACCGGATCATCGGTCCGATCCAGGAGCGGAACATTGCCCAGCGCGGTGAGCCGATTGCCGACGTCTTCACCCGCTTCGCCTTGTGCGACGACATCCCGGCGCAAAAGATCCTTCTCTGACAGCGGGCTGCTCCTGCCTTTTTGCAGGGGCTGACAACGCACCACGCAAAAAGCCCCCGGCCGCAGCCGGGGGCTTTTTGCGTCACAGGCAGCCAGCGATCGGCTAGCAGTCGTAGTACAGCGCGAACTCCATCGGGGTCGGGCGCATGCGCACCTTGTCGACTTCGGCTTCGGTCTTGTAGCTGATCCACATGTCGATGACGTCCTTGGTGAAGACGTCCCCCTTGAGCAGGAAATCATGGTCCTCGGCGAGGCACTTGAGCGCCTCCTCCAGGCTGCCGGCCACGTTCGGGATGTCCTTGAGCTCCTCGGGGGAGAGGCCGTAGATATCCTTGTCGAGGGGCTGGCCCGGATCGATCTTGTTCTCGATGCCGTCGAGGCCGGCCATCATCATGGCGGCGAAGGCCAGGTAGCCGTTGCAGCTCGGATCGGGGGTGCGGTATTCGACGCGCTTCGACTTCGGGTTGTCGGTCACCGGGATGCGGATCGACGCCGAGCGGTTGCGGTTCGAGTAGGCCAGGTTGACCGGGGCTTCATAGCCGGGCACCAGGCGCTTGTAGGAGATGGTGCTCGGGTTGGTGAAGGCACACAGGGCCTTGGCGTGCTTCATGATGCCGCCGACGTAGTACATGGCCATCTTCGACAGGCCGCCGTAGCCGTCACCGGCGAACAGGTTCTTGCCGTCCTTCCAGAGCGACTGGTGGCAGTGCATGCCGGAGCCGTTGTCACCGAACAGCGGCTTGGGCATGAAGGTCACGGTCTTGCCGTTGCGGAACGCCACGTTCTTGACGATGTACTTGAACCACTGCAGGGTGTCGCCCATGCTCAGCAGGCTGTCGAAACGCATGTCGATTTCGCACTGGCCGCCGGTGGCGACTTCGTGGTGCGAGGCTTCGATGCGGATGCCGACGCTCTGCAGCACCTGGACCATTTCGTTGCGCAGGTCGATCAGCGAATCGGTGGGCGCGCAGGGGAAGTAGCCTTCCTTGTGGCGCGGCTTGTAGCCCAGGTTGGGGAACTCCTCGCGCCCGGTGTTCCAGGTCCCCTCGGCGGAATCCACGGCAAAGAACGCCTGGTTGGCGCTCAGGTCGTAGCGCACGTCGTCGAAGATGAAGA
>JBFYXI010000023.1:0-4634 GCA_041310635.1 Desulfuromonadaceae bacterium
CAACATCGCCATGACCATCGAGCTGATCACGCCGATTGCGATGGACAAGGGGCTGCGCTTTGCGATCCGCGAAGGCGGCCGCACGGTCGGTGCCGGCGCCGTCACCGACATCATCCAGTAAGCAAGGGGACTTCTCCATGCAGAACCAGAAGATACGCATTCGCCTCAAGGCGTACGATCACAAGCTTCTCGACCAGTCGGTCAACGAGATCGTCGATACCGCCAAGCGCACCGGCGCACGGGTGGCCGGACCGATCCCCCTGCCGACGGTGATCAACAAGTATTGCGTGCTGCGCGGCCCGCATGTCGACAAGAAGAGCCGTGAGCAGTTTGAGATGCGTACCCACAAGCGGTTGCTCGATATCCTCGAGCCGACCCAACAAACTGTCGATGCCTTGATGAAGCTTGACCTGTCAGCCGGCGTCGACGTCGAAATCAAGCTCTAAGTCAGCGGACGAAGGTAGTGCCATGATCGAGGGAATTTTGGGGAAAAAACTGGGGATGACCCAGGTGTTTGCAGCCGACGGGCGCTGGATCCCGGTCACCGTCGTAGAGGCCGGCCCCTGCACAGTGCTGCAGAAGAAAACCGTGACCAGCGATGGCTATGCCGCCCTGCAGCTCGGCTTTGGTGCCAAAAAGAGCCATCGCGTCAACAAGCCGATGATGGGCCATTTCCGCAAGGCTGGCCAGGGCGCCTTCGCCAGGCTCGTCGAAGTGCGCACCGCGAACATCGATGCCTACCAGGTCGGCGATCAGGTGACCTGTGATGCGGTCTTCAAGCCCGGCGACATCATCGATGCCACCGGCACCAGCAAGGGCAAGGGATTTCAGGGCGTGGTCCGGCGCTGGCACTTCGCCGGCGGCGGCGGTGCGCACGGCTCGAACTTTCATCGTGCCCCCGGCTCGATCGGCTGCAGCGCCTATCCCTCCCGGGTGTTCAAGGGGAAGAAGATGGCCGGCCAGATGGGCAACCGGCGCATCACCACGCAGAATCTGGAGATCGTCGAAGTGCGCCCCGAGCAGAACCTGATCCTGGTGAAGGGCGCGATTCCCGGCCCGAATCAGGGGACCGTCGTGCTCCGCAAGGGGATCAAGGCCAAGAAGCAGTAAGGCGTTTTCGATTAGGAACCGGAGTTTGACCATGGCGAAGATCGCTGTATACGACATCAACCGCAACCAGGTCGCCGAGCGCGAACTCGAAGATGCGGTGTTCAATACCGAGGTCAAGGAATACCTGATCCACGATATGGTGCGCTACCAGCTGGCAGCGCGCCGTCAAGGGACGGCCAAGACCAAAGGGCGCAGTGAAGTCAGGGGTGGCGGCAGGAAGCCTTACAAGCAGAAAGGCACCGGCAACGCCCGGCAGGGGAGCAGTCGCGCCCCGAATCACACCGGTGGTGGCACGGTTTTCGGGCCGATCCCGCGCTCCTACGAGTTCAAGCTCAACCGCAAGGTCAAGAAAGCGGCTCTCAAGAGCGCTCTGTCTGCCAGGTTCCGCGATGAGCAGTTGGTGGTGATCAACGCTCTTGAACTGGATCAGGTCAGCACCAAGAGCTTCGTCGACGTGCTCAAGCGCTTCGAACTGGGCAAGACCCTGGTGGTGGTCGAGGGCGACAACCGCAATCTGGAGCTATCGGCCCGCAACCTCCCCGACGTCAAGGTCCTGCGCGCCGAAGGGGTCAACGTTTACGACGTCATGAAATATCCTCATCTGGTGCTCACGACCGGCGCGGTCGATCAGATTGAAGGAGCGCTGAACCAATGAAACCAATACACCAGATCATCAAGCGCCCGCTGATTACCGAAAAATCGAATCTGCAGCGTGAGGCAGGACAGACTGTCACCTTCGAGGTGGCGCGTGACGCCAACAAGATCGAGATCAAGCAGGCCGTCGAACAGGCTTTCAAGGTCAAGGTCAAGGCGGTGCGCACCATGGTCACGGCTGGCAAGGCCAAGCGTGTCGGCCGTAGCGTCGGCAAGCGTTCCACGGTCAAGAAGGCCTATGTCACCCTCGCCGAGGGATCAATCGATTTCTTCGGCGTCTGAGCGTGTCTGAAAACCCTCTGACGGAGTAGCAATAATGGCGATCAAAAAGTTCAAGCCGACCTCGCCGGGTCGCCGTCAAATGACCTCCTCGACCTTCGAGGAGATTACGACCTCCACCCCGGAGAAGTCGCTGCTGGCACCGGCCAAGAAGTCCGGCGGCCGCAACAATGCCGGGCGGATCACCCAGCGGCATAGTGGCGGCGGTCACAAGCAGCGTTATCGCTTGATCGACTTCAAGCGCGACAAGAAGGAGGTCCCGGCCAAGGTCGTGACCATCGAGTACGACCCGAACCGCTCCGCGCGTATCGCCCTGCTGAACTATGTGGACGGCGAAAAGCGCTATATCCTGGCGCCGGTCGGCATCAACGTCGGCGACATGATCGTCGCCAGCGACCAGGCCGACATCAAGCCGGGCAACGCCCTGAGCATTCGCGCCATTCCGCTCGGCACCTGGGTCCACAACGTCGAACTCAAGGTCGGCAAGGGTGGTCAGTTAGCCCGCAGCGCCGGTACCTACGCGATGATTTCCGCCAAGGAAGGGAAGTATGCTCAGCTGCGCCTTCCCTCTGGTGAAGTGCGCCTGGTCCTCCAGGATTGCTGCGCGACCATCGGCCAGGTGGGCAACACCGAGCACGAAATCGTCAATATCGGCAAGGCCGGCCGTAACCGCTGGCTGGGCAAGCGTCCGCAGTCGCGCGGCGTGGCCATGAACCCGGTCGACCATCCGCATGGCGGCGGCGAAGGCAAGAGCTCGGGCGGTCGCCACCCGGTCACCCCTTGGGGTGTGCCGACCAAAGGTTACAAGACCCGTTCCAATAAACGAACCGACCGCTTCATTGTGCGGAAGCGGACCAAGTAAAGTACGCGGACAGAGGAGACGACCGTGGCGAGATCGATTAAAAAGGGCCCGTACGTCGAGGACAGCCTCGCGCGCAAGGTGCAGAAATCGGGCGAAGGGAGTCCTGGCAAGGTCATCAAGACCTGGTCGCGGCGCTCCACCATCATTCCGGAATTTGTCGGCCAGACCTTCGCCGTGCATAACGGCAAGAAGTTCATCCCGGTGTTTGTGACCGAGAACATGGTCGGGCACAAGCTCGGCGAGTTCGCTCCGACCCGCACCTACTTCGGGCACGGCTCCGACAAGAAGAAGAAAAAGTAGTTTTATCCCAAGGAGTTTCGGTTCATGGACGCCACAGCAAAGTTGACTTTTGCGCGCCTCTCCCCGCAGAAAACCCGCCTGGTCGTTGACATGGTGCGCGGCAAGGGAGTTCAGGAAGCGCTGAATATTCTCAAGTTCTCCCCCCAGAAGGCCGCGGAAATCGTCGCCAAGCTGGTGCGTTCGGCCGTTGCCAACGCCGAGCAGAAGGGCGTTGGGGACGTCGACCGGTTGGTCGTCAAGAGCATCTTTGTCGATCAGGGTCCAGTGCTGCGCCGTTTCATGCCGAAGGGGCGCGGAAGTGCCAGCCGCATTCGCAAGCCGACCAGCCACATCACCGTGGTTGTGGGTGAGCAGTAACCGATTGAGGAGGTGATGGTTTGGGCCAGAAAGTTCATCCGGTAGGGTTCCGTCTGGGCATCGTCAGGACGTGGGAATCCAAGTGGTATGCGGAAAAGGATTACTCCGGGCTCCTGCACGAGGACCTGAAGCTGCGCGATTACCTCAAGAAGCGGCTTCACCATGCCGGCATCTCCAAGATTGAGATCGAGCGTGCCGCCAGCAAGGCGAAAGTCAATATCTTCGCGGCGCGTCCCGGGATTATCATTGGCAAGAAGGGCTCTGAGGTCGAGGCGCTCAAGAAGGATCTGGCGAAGCTCACCGACAAGGAAGTTTTCATCAATATTCAGGAAGTGCGCAAGCCTGAGATCGATGCCCAGCTGGTGGCCGAGAACGTCGCCCTGCAGCTGGAGCGGCGGGTGGCCTTCCGGCGGGCGATGAAAAAGGCGGTCAGCCAAGCTCTCAAGTTCGGCGCCGAAGGAGTCAAGATTGAATGCTCCGGTCGCTTGGGCGGTGCTGAGATGAGTCGCCGCGAGTGGTACCGCGAAGGCCGCGTCCCCCTGCACACCCTGCGCGCCGACATCGACTACGGTTTTGCCGAAGCCAAGACGACCTATGGCATCATCGGTGTCAAGGTTCTGATCTTCAAAGGCGAAATTCTCGACCGCGAACAGCTGCAGCAGAATCGTTAACAGGAGTTGATGCGCCATGTTGATGCCAAAGAAGGTCAAGCATAGAAAGCAGTTCAAGGGGCGCATGAAGGGGCCTGCCGCCGGCGGCACCGATCTGAACTTCGGTGACTTCGGCCTGCAGGCGGTCGAATGCGGATGGCTTTCTTCCCGCCAGATCGAAGCGGCGCGTCGGGCTATGACCCGTTATATCAAGCGCGGTGGCAATATCTGGATCCGGGCTTTCCCTGACAAACCGATTACCCGCAAGCCTGCTGAAACCCGCATGGGCAGCGGCAAAGGATCGCCGGAAGCCTGGGTTTGCGTGGTTCGCCCCGGGATGGTGTTGTACGAGATGCAGGGTGTGACCGAGGAGATCGCTCGCGAAGCGTTCCGCCTGGCGGCTCACAAACTGCCGATGAAGA
>JBFYXI010000028.1:0-10367 GCA_041310635.1 Desulfuromonadaceae bacterium
CGACGTTGGCAATGTTGCGCCCGTACAGGCGCAGGTGGTTCTGCAGCAGGATCAGCCAGATGAGCAGGTTGCGAATCGTGCCGATCTCGACGGTGCCGGTCGACTGCTCCATAATCTCACCCGGGAAAGCCAGCGAACATCCTTGTCCCAGGCCATGCCTTCAGCATGGCCCGAGAGATTCCCGAAGGTCATATTAGAGGAAAGACAGGGGGTTGACAAGCGGCATGATCCCGGGCCGCCGGCTTCCCGACGAGAGGGGACAGACAGCCGGCGCGGCCCCGGCCCGGACAGCGGCCACCGCTTATCGCAACGTTACTCCTGCCAGCGCCAGCTTGTCGGTGACGTTATTGCGGATCCAGTTCGGATCCCACCATTCGATCGGGTTGACCTGCTGCCCGGAGACCAGCACATCGAAGTGCAGATGGTCACCGCCGGCCAACCCGCTCGTCCCGGTACGACCGAGGATCTGCCCCCTGGCCAGCGTGTCGCCGGTTTTGACATCGATCTGGCTGAGATGACCATACAGGGTCTGCAGGCCGAGACCGTGATCGATAATCACGCACTGGCCATAGATGCCGAGGTCTTCGGCAAACACGACCCGCCCGGCATTGGCCGCCGGGACCGGCGCCCGGGCGGTGGAGGCGAGGTCGATGCCGAGATGGGTCTGGTGGTCGATGATCAGGCCGTTGTGCAGGTAGGTGCGCGGCTGGGCAAAGAAGCCGGGGACGGCGGCGTTCGGCTGGCGCAGGAAGACCCCCGCCCAGAGCGGCGTCGCCGCACTCTGCTGGCCGATCTCCATGACCTTGGCGAGATTTTCCTTGCGCAGTTCGCGGTTGACTTTGAGGAACAGTTCCAGCGGATTGCTGAACTCCGGGAAGAACCGCTGGAAATCGGGAACGATCTTGTTCTCGAGGAACTGCGCGGTGATGTTGATGCGGTCCGTGGGGAAGGTGCGCGGGGTGACGTGATAGTAAAAGCCGACGCTCCGCTCGTTGCCGGCAAGGTCGGCTGCATAGACCTTCGGCGCGAAGGCCGCCGGGGCCATGTTCCACGGCAGGGCGAAGAAGCAGACGTAGGCGCCGGAAGGCTGCCGGAAGGCCGGGAAAAGCCGGTCGCCGACCCTGACGCCAGTCTGGGCCGGATCTTCGGAGAGCGTATAGACCGCAACGCCAGCCCCCCCCTGGTTGATATTGTGCTGGGTCGTCAGCACCGCAATCTGCGGCGGCTGGTTGTCGATGGTGAAGCTGGCCGTCAGCTCGACGGCATTGCCTTTGCCAAAGCGGATGCGGGCGTGGTCAACGGCGTGCACCCGCACCTCCAGGGGGCCTTCCTGCAACCCGCTGCCGGATACCGGCAAGGCTTCCCTGACGATGGCGGTGCCGGGGGGATAGTCGCGGTTGAGCAGCGCGAGGGTACGTCCCTGCTGGACGACGGTGACCTGCAGGGTGCGCACACCGCTGCCGCTGTCCTCGACGGCAACCACCAGCGGACGCTTGGCCGAAAGTGGCCCGCCGGACGGGGTCAGCGCCAGCACCGGCGCGGACAGATCGCGCAGAAAAAGAAAAAGGCCCGTTCCCAGGGCAGCAAAGATCAGCAACAGCAAAAGCAGTTTGAGTTTTCTCACGGGCGCCCTCGGTGGAATGTCAGTTTACGCAGGGAAAATGCTGCGGTGGGTGGTCAGCGTTGCTGGGCCTTGAGCAGTTCCGTCATCTTTTCTTCGACCATCGTCAGATGGACCATCATTTTTTCCCTGGCCAGTTCCGGATCTCGGGCAGCAATGGCCTCGAGGATTTCGGCGTGCTGACCCCGCAGCTTCTGGATCGTTCCTTGCTGGCGGTAGAACTCCATCAGGGCGACCTGGATGGTGGCGTGGACCAGGGTGTGCACCGAGTTGAGCACATGCATCTGCAGGCTGTTGTGCGTGGCGGCAGTAATCGCGTAATGGAAGCGGGCATCCACTTCGGGATCCCAGCCACCGTTGGCCGCCTGCTCCTCCATGATGCCGAACAGCCGGCGGATCTCGGCGATTTCGGCGTCGCTGGCGCGCTGTGCCGCCAGATATGCCGACCAGCTCTCCAGCCCCATGCGGACTTCGGCGAGAGCGCGCAGCAGCTCCGGGTCGCGCTGCTCGACCAGAATGGCCAGGGGGTCGGCGATGCAGGTCTCGGTCAGGGCCCGCACAAAAGTGCCGCCCCCGTGACGGGACTCGAGAAAGCCCATCGCCTCGAGCACCATGATGGCCTCCCGCACCGAAGGGCGGCTGACCCCGAGCATGCTCGCCAGATCGCGCTCCGAGGGGATGCGGGCGCCGGGCTTGAGTTCCCCCCTGGCGATCAGCTTCTTGATCTGCTCGACGATCTCCTCGGAAATTTTTTTGGGCCGGATCGGCTCGAAAACAATGGTCATGCCTTTTCACCGCCTGGGTATTTGGTATGACCACTTATTTACCATATCATGTGGACATTGACAATCGGCAACCCTGTTCCGCCACGTTTTTTCCATGAGCCGTCAATGGCGACCGGAGCGATAGCGCTTCAGCCAGCCCTGCAGTTCTTCCTCCTCATGCTCCAGTTCGAAGGCGTTGATCAGGCCACGGCGCAGGGCGACCGCAACCGCACGGTTGCGCAGGTTGAAGGCATCCCCGACCTTGTCGGAGTGGAACTGCTCCTGGTCGAGGCCCAGTTTGCAGTACAGGGAGTTGAGGCGGCTCTGCACCCCCCGGCGCGACAGATAGCGGCGCTGGGCGATCAGGTTGTCGGTCAGGCCAAGGGAGATATCGACCAGGGCCTCGAACTCGACATCGGAAAGCGCCGTCTGGCTCGAGCCGGTGCGTCCCTGGACTTTGCGGACTTCCGGATCGATCCAGCACTGGTCGTCGAACAGCACGGTGCGTATCGCGCTTTCGATCCGCTCGCGGGGATTCGACTTGAGCACGTAGCCGTAGACCGTTTCCGCCGGGACGATGCGGGCCAGGGAACGTACGTACATCTCGTCCTTGTGCTGGCTCCAGAAAACAATCCTGGCTTGGGGTTTGCGCGCCCACAGGGCCTTGGCGAATTCGATGCCGTTCATCTGCGGCATCTGGATGTCGCTGATGACCAGCGGCAGTTCCTGGGCCAGGGCCAGTTCCAGTGCCGCCAACCCGTTCACCGCACGCTCGGCCTGGAACTCATCCGCCCACGCGGCGACGATCTGCTGCAGGAATTCAAAATCCTTGGGGTTGTCCTCGGCGATTACCAGTGTCCTGATGGCATTCATGCTTGCGTGCCTCTCGATTGCTCCCCAGGGAGCGGCAACTGCAGTTCAAACCGCGTGCCGGCGGAAAACCGCGATGCACCCCAGACCACCTGGGCACCGATCGCCCGCGCCCGTTCGCGGATGTTGTGCAGCCCGCGTCCCCCCTCGATCCCGGGGATGCGTGGCTGGAAGTCGAAACCCCGGCCATTGTCTTCGACGGCCAGCACCAGCTTGTTGCCGCAGGTTTCCAGACCGACTTCGAGCACGCTGGCGTCGGCATGCTCCTGCACGTTGCGGATCGCCTCGACCGCAATCCGGTAGAGGGTCACCTTGACCAGTCGCGACAGGCGCACGTCCGCGATATGCATCCCGGCCAGAAAATGAAACTCGGGAAGGGTACCGGCGGCGGCGAGGCGCTCCAGGTGAGCTTCGATGGCGGCCGGCAGGCCGAGAATGTCCAGCGTTTGCGGATGCAGGTCATCCATCACCGTGCGCAGGTTGGCGATCGCCCGCTGCAGGTCGGCTTCGATCGTCGCCACCGCGGCGGCGCAGGGGTTGCTGCCCTGCAGCTGCTCGACGCCGCGCCGCACCGAGGCGAGATCGGACAGGGTCTGATCATGGATGTCCATGGCGATCCGCCGCCGCTCCTCCTCCGCCCCTTCCAGCAGCTTCTCGGCCGCCACCACCCGGATCAGTTGGTCGGTCATGCGGTTGATCGACAAAGCCAGCCCGTCCAGTTCGTCGCGAATCACCTTGGGCGCCGGCGGCGGCAGGAATTCGCCGCGGGTGATGCGTTCGGCGCTGTCGGAGAGGAGCTTGATCCGCTGCAGGATGCGGCGGGCAAAGGTCAGCGAGAGGAGGATGCCGATCACGATCGCCGAAGCCAGCACGATGATGCTGACAAAGGTGGTTTGCGTCACCAGCTCGTCCATGTCCTCGCGGTTCGTCGACGACAGCGTCTGGCGCTGGATGTTCAGTTCCGTCAAAAGCGCGCTCAGTCGCGGGCGCAGGCGGTCCAGCGTCTCGTCGAACAATTCGGGCTGGAGACCGTGACGGGGGTCGAGATCGTCGATCACATCGGCCAGGTCATTGACCGAGTTGGCATCGACCAGCTCAATGATGCGCAGGGTTTCGACCGAATGGTCAAGGTAGCGATGCAGTTCGCTCAATTTCTCGACCTGCCCCGCCTCGAACTCCGGGGCCCAGAGCATCAGGCGAGCCAGGGCGTGCATGCGCTGGGCAGCGAAATCGGCATCGACCAGGGAGATGAAGGCCGTCTTGACTTTCTGCGCCCGTTCCCGCTGCACGGTAAGGTTCCAGTAGGTGTACTGCAGAAACCCCAGCAGCAGGGTCATGATGCAGAGCACCGCAGCCGGGGCGAGAACGATCTGGTGCTTGAGAGCCAGGCGCATGGGCAGACGATAGCACACCGCGGCCGCCCGGTCACCGTGCATGCGCACAGCCGCGGGCGGCGGGCAGAAGAAAAGCCCCGGACAGGGGGCTTTTCGGGACAAAGGGCGCAACCCGCTAGTCGGCGCGCACGGTCGTATAGAAGAGGGTATCCCGGCGCTGGACCAGCAGGCGCAGGACGCTCCCTTTGGCGGCCCGGCCGGTGGCCGCTTCGAATGCTTCCACCGATGCGACCTCGCGGCCATCGACCTCGACGATCAGGTCACCCGGCCGCAGGTTGGCATTGGCCGCCGAACTGCCCGGATCGATGGTGGCAATTAGTACACCCCGGCTCTCCGGGGCAAACCCATGGCGGCGGGCCAGCTCGGGGGTCAGCTCGTTCACCACCAGGCCCAGCTTGCCGCCGGCCTCCCCTGGGGCGGTCTGGCGATCACCCTCTTCGGCGAGCTTGCCGACCTCGACCTTGAGCTCACGCTCCTTGCCGTCGCGGAACACCAAGGTTTTGACCGTCTTGCCCACCGGAGTCACCGCCACGATTTTCGGCAGATCGTTGCGTTCGTCGATCAACTGGCCGTCGAAGCTGAGGATCACATCGCCACGCCTGATCCCGCCACGCTCGGCAGGAGACCCCTTGACCACCTCGCTGACCAGGGCGCCGCGCACCCGATCGAGGCCGAAGGACTTGGCCAGCTCCTCGGAAAGCGGCTGCACCATCACGCCCAGCCAGCCGCGCGTGACCTTGCCGGCGTCGCGCAATTGCGGAATGATCTGCTTGGCCATGTTGACCGGAATGGCGAAGCCGATTCCCTGGCCACCCGCCACGATCGCCGTATTGATGCCGACCACCTCGCCCTGGACGTTGAACAGCGGCCCACCGGAGTTGCCCGGATTGATGGAGGCGTCGGTCTGGATGAAGTCGTCATAGGGGCCGGCGCCGATCACCCGGCCCTTGGCAGAGACGATGCCGACGGTTACGGTCTGCTCCAGGCCGAAGGGGTTGCCGATGGCCATGACCCACTCGCCGATGCGCAACTTGTCGCTGTCGCCGAGGCTGGCCACCGGCAGCTTCTGGCCGGCATCGATCTTAATCAACGCCAGGTCGAGCTTGGTGTCGACGCCACGCACGGTACCGGCAAAAACCCGGCCGTCGGAGAGCTTGACCTTGATCTCGTCAGCCCCGTTGACCACGTGCGCGTTGGTCAGAATATACCCGTCTGCGGAGATGACAAAACCGGTGCCGAGCGACCGCTCCTGGTGAGGCGCCTGGGGCAGGTCGCGGAAAAACCGTTCGAAGAACTCTTCGAAAAGATCGCGGCCGGGCTGCTGCGGGCCGCGAAAGGCCGGAGATCGCGGCTTGACCGTTTTGGCGGTACTGATGTTGACCACTGCCGGCCTGAGTTGTTCGGCCATGGCGGCAAAATCCGGCGCGGGGGCGGCGGACGCCGGAACGGAGGTCTCGGCGACCAACAGCAAAACGAGCAGGAACGACAGGCGCGCAAGCATGGAGGCCTCCTCAGGCAAGAGTCGGCGTCAATTTAGCCACCGCCACCCAGCCTGTCAATCGTCACCGCCACAGCTGGCCACTGTGGTAATGTACAGTGGCCTTCATGCCGGAGCGGCTTGAGGAGAGTCCTTGTCCGCCGATCCGACCAGCGGCAGCAGCACGCTGAAGGTGCTGCCGCGGCCGAACGTCGACTGGACGCTGACACGGCCGCCGTGCGCCTCGGCAATCGACTTGACGATCGACAGGCCCAGCCCGGAGCCTCCATCCATGCGATTGCGAGCCTTGTCGACCCGGTAGAAGCGATCGAAGACGTGCGGTAAGGCTTCGTAGGGGATGCCGATCCCGGTGTCGCTCACATCGATGCGGGCCATGTCGCCCTCGCGCAACAGGGCAAGTTCAAGAGAGCCACCGTCATCGGTGTACTTGATCCCGTTGGCAATCAGGTTCAGCAACATCTGGCGCAGGCGCAGCTCGTCGCCGCGGATCGACAGCTCCTCGTCGACTTCGACCCGCAGGTTGACGGCGATGTGCTTGGTTTCGCCGAGGGTCTGGGCCTGCAGGTAGAGGGCCTGGACCAGGTCGCTCAGGCTGAAGGCCTTGAGCTCCAGGGTCAGCTCGCCGGCTTCGCTTTTGGACAACACCAGCAGGCTTTCGATGATCCGCTCCATGCGGTCGATCTCCTCCAGGTTGGAGCGCAGCATGTCGCGAAACTCTTCTGGCTTTTTGGCCCAGCGCAAGGCCACTTCTGTTTCGCCGCGCAGGATGGTGAGCGGCGTGCGCAGCTCATGGGAAGCATCCCCGGAAAACTGGCGCACCCTGCGAAAGGCACTTTCCAGACGCTCGAGCATCTGGTTGAGGGTGCCGACCATCTGGCCGAGTTCGTCGCGGTGGCTGGTACTCGGCAGACGCCGCGACAGATTGTCGGCGTTGATCTCACGGGCGGAGCCGGTGACATCGATGATCGGCGCCACCAGCCGGTCGGCGAGGAACCAGCAGCCGAGGCAGAGCCAGAAGACGGCGAAGGGCCCGACCAGGGAAAAGACCAGACGCAGTTCGCCGAGAGTCTGCCGCATCGGCCCCAGATCCCGGGCCACCTGGACCACCCCCAGGAGCTGCTTGCCGTGCTTGAGCGGGGAGGAGAGCAGCCGCAGGGGCATCTCGCCGTCGGCATCGACTGTCTCCATATGGGGATTGAGCCAGCGCACCTGCTGCATGGCCACGGCGCCGAACTCGAGGGTTCCGGAGCGGAGGTTGTCGGAAGCGCAGACCGCTTGCAGGTTGGGACCGCGCAGGACGATGAAGGCATCCCAGTTGCCCCGGTGGACACGCTCCTGCATCGCCTCGCAACAGGCGATGTCGACGGCGCCCTGAGCGGCATGCTCGACATGCGCGGCGGCGATCTGCTTGGCGATCTCCTGCAGATCAAGATCGATCTGCTGGCTCAGGGTCTTGGAATAGTACTGGTAGGAAAAGAGCGCGCTGGCCGCCAGGATGACGGCCAGCGTCAGAGCATACCAGAAGGTCAGGCGGAAGCGGATCGAACGCAGGAAAAAAACGGCCAACGCCCTACTCCGCCTTCAGCATGTAACCGACGCCGCGGACCGTGTGCACCAGCTTGATCGGGAAGTCGCGGTCGACCTTCTTGCGCAGGTAGTTGACGTAGACATCGATGATATTGGTGAAGGAATCGAAGGTGTAGTCCCAGACGTGCTCGGCGATCATGTTGCGGGTCAGGGTCTTCTCCGGGTTGCGCATGAAGTACTCGAGCAGGGCGTACTCCTTGGCGGTCAGCTCGATCTCCTTGCCGCTCCGCCAGACCTTGTGAGCCACCGGGTCGAGACGCAGGTCGGCATAGGCGATTTCGGCACCGCGCTCATGGGTGCCGCGCCGCACCAGGGCGCGGACCCGCGCCTGCAGCTCGGAGAAGGCGAAGGGCTTGGTGAGATAGTCATCGCCGCCGGAATCGAGACCGCTGACGATGTCCTCCACGGTGTCCTTGGCCGTCAGGCACAGCACCGGCGTCGCGATCTGGGCAGCACGCAGCTCACGGATGGCCGCCAGCCCGTCCATCTTCGGCAGCATCACATCCATCAGGACCAGATCGTAAGGATTGGCCTTGGCCATCGCCACGCCTTCCTCACCGTCACTGGCGACATCGACCTGGTAACCCTCCCCCTCGAGCCCGCGCTGAATGAAGCTGGCCACCTTTTTTTCGTCCTCAACCACGAGAATGCGCATCTCCATCTCTCCTTGGGAATTTAGATTGACCTGACGCGAAAGACTGCTTAATGGCAGCACCGCCTGCAACCGGTTCAGGGTTACTTCAGACGCAATTTAACCAGGACCTCGTTGGCCGTCTCCTCGACCGCCTTGCCGGTGACGTCGACCAACACCCAGCCGCGACTCCGGCAAAGATTGCGGGCATGGCGAATCTCGTCTTCGATGCCGTCGAGATCGGCATAGGCCAGCCGCGGATCCTGGCCGAGGTTGCGCAGGCGCGCCGCACGCACCTCGGCCAGCCGGTGCGGGTCGATGATCAGGCCGACCACCCGCTTTGCATCGATCTCCAGCAACTGCGGCGGCGGGTCGATCTCCTTGACCAGCGGCACATTGGCCACTTTCCAGCCGCGATGCGCCAGGTAGATCGACAAGGGAGTCTTGCTGGTGCGCGACACGCCGACCAGGACGATATCGGCCTGGTGGAGGTTGCGCGGCTCCTGGCCATCGTCATGCTTGACCGTGAACTCGATCGCCTCCACCCGCCGGAAATAGGCTTCGTCGACGCCATGCAGCAGCCCCGGAGTCTCTCCCGGCGAACGGCCGACGTGCTGCGCCACTTTCAGTAGCAGCGGCGTGAGGAGATCGATGCTGACCAAGCCGAGCCCGTCGCACTCGTTGTGGACCAGCTGGGCCAATTCCCGATTGACAATGGTATAGACCACCAAGGCCCGCTGGCTGAGGGCCTCATCGAGGGCCTCGTAAACCTGGGTCTTGGTCCGGACATTGCTGATGCGCTTGAGGCGGATCGGCTTGTCACGGAACTGCTTGAGAGCCGCCATGACCATCTTTTCGGCGGTTTCGCCGGTCGCATCGGAGAGCAGATAGATCGGCTGAAGCGCGGCCATGGAGAATCCTCATGAAAATCCTTCGGATTGTAACATGCTCTAATGAGAATGCAAGCAAGAAATCAGCCCCGCACCAGGGGGCTTATTTCCATTGATTTCGCCACCCAGTCGCGCTAAACAGGCCACATGCAGGAAGACTGGCTGGAAATTCGCCTGACCTTGCCGGCGGCCGCGGTGGACCTGGTCGGCCAGGCCCTGATGGAATTGGGCTGCACCGGGATTGCCGTCGCCGCGCAGACTCTCGACACCTTCGAGCCGCCCGATCCGGACGACGGAGAAGCGCAGCCGACGATTCGCGCCTATTTCCCGGCAGTCGACCCGGAACGGCTGCGTCGGGAGGTCCAGGCCGCCCTGCAGTCCCTGGTGCCGCTGCTGCCCGGACTGCCTGCCGAACTGCCCGAGTGCCGCGGCTTCCCCGCCGAGGACTGGGCTCACGGCTGGCAGCAGCATTTCCCCCCTCTGCGGATCGGCTCGCGACTGCTGATCCGGCCGTCCTGGGATGAAACCCCGGCCGGCAGTGCCGAAGTTATTCTCACCCTCGATCCCGGCCGGGCCTTCGGCACCGGCACCCACGCCACCACCGCGCTCTGCCTGGACGTCATCGCCCGCCTCGCCGACGCTCCCGAACCGCCCGGCCGGGTGCTCGACGTCGGCGCCGGCTCAGGGATCCTGGCCATGGCCGCCGCCGCGCTCGGCGCCCGCCAGGTGATCGCCTGCGAAATCGACGGCGAGGCCTGCCAGGTCGCTGCCGAGAATGTTGCCGCCAACCGCCTGCAGCACCTGGTTCGGGTGACCGCCACCCCCCTCGAAGAGTTGACCGGCAGCTTCGATCTGGTCCTGGCCAACATTCTCGCCGGTGAAAACATCCGGCTGGCGCCGCATTTCCTGGCCCGGCTGGCACCCGCCGGGCATCTGGCCCTGTCAGGGATTCTGGTCGAACAGGAGGCGGCCGTCACCGCGGCTTTCGGCCGCCTGCCGCTCACCCTGGTGACCATCGACCGGCGCGACGAATGGTCGTGTCTCCTCTATCGCCGCCATGGCTGAACTCCCCCGCTTCTTCGTCACCGCCGACACCCTGAATGGCGACGCCA
>JBFYXI010000033.1:0-5853 GCA_041310635.1 Desulfuromonadaceae bacterium
ACTTCATCCCGCCGTCACCCGCCAGGTATTCTATCGAGCCAGTAATCGGGCTGTCTCCTCATGTGGGCGACGGCGATGATGACGATGCGGCTGTCCGAGAGTCCGTAATAGATGGCGTAGGGGAAGCGGTTCAGCAGGCAGCGTCTGATCTTGGGATTAACGAGCTGGTGAAGGTGCGGAAAGCTCGCGATTAAGCGCAGGGTCCGGTCTGTTTCATTGAGAAAATCGTAGCCGAGTCCGACGGCCTGTTCCTCATACCAGGCAAAGGCATCGTCGAGTTTCGGCCTTCGCAACTCATAGAAACGTGATGGTCATCAAGGTTTGCGGTAAGCCGCCATGACTTCATCATAGGAAACCACCTCGGCCTTACCGCGCTCAAAAACCTGCCAGCGCGCTTCGGCCTCTCTGGCCCAAATCTTTTCGACATCGGCGTCCGGCCGGATCGTGTCGTGAATGACCTTCCCGACCACCTGAAGCCTTTCCTTCGGCGGGAGTTTCTCGATCTCCTCGATCAATTCAAGAGGGGTGAGCATCAGCGTTCTCCTCATGGGAAGTTCCTTGTTTATCTCTCCTTCGTCATAATGACAAATGGTTCGCAAACAATCAAGACTGCCTGGTTGGCAACAGACTGTGATTTAGCGAAGTGGCGGAAAGAGACGCCGTATTTCAGGGGATCAGTGCGGCGGTCAGGTCGAGCAGGGGCGCGGGGTAGATGCCGAGCAGCAGCACGGCGCTGGCGCAGACCAACAGGACCGCGTGCTCGAGGGCGGTGCCGGGATGCAGGGCCGGAGCCGGTTCGTCGCTGCTGTAAAGGACCAGCACCACCCGCAGGTAGTAGGCGAAGGAGACCAGCGAGGCAACGATGCCGACCAGCGCCAGGCCGGTGAAGCCGCCTTTGATGGCGGCATGGAACAGCACGAACTTGCCGATGAAACCGCCAGTGAGGGGCATCCCCGCCAGGGAGAGGAGACAGAGGGTGAGCACCGCGCCGCGCCACGGGTAACGGTAGCCCAATCCCTGCCAGCGAGACAGCAGCTGGGGCTCCCCCTGGCCGGTGCTGAGCGAGGTGATGACGCCGAAGGCGCCGAGGCTGGCAACGGCGTAAATGGTGAGGTAGAAGACCACTGCGCTGTAGCCGTCGGCGCTCCCCGGCAGCAGGGCGATCAGCAGATAGCCCATGTGCACCACCGAGGAGTAGGCGAGCAGACGCTTGAGGTTGTCCTGGGGGAGGGCGCACAGGCTGCCGACCAGCATGGTGGCCAGGGCCAGCAGCCAGAGCAGCGGCACCAGGTCGTGCCATGCGCCGGGCGCGCGGGCCAGCACCAGGACCAGGACGGCGCCCACCGCCCCTTTCGAGCCGGTGGCGAGCAGGGCGGTGACCGGTGCCGGGGCGCCCTGGTAGACATCCGGGGTCCAGAGGTGGAACGGCACCAGGGAGATCTTGAAGCCGAGGGCGACCAGCACCAGCCCCCAGCCGAGCAGCGCCCAGGGGCGCAGCTGTCCGCCGGTCTGCAGACCGTACAGCGCTTCCGGAAGGTGGAACGTGCCACTCGCCGCGTAGATCAGGGCGATACCGAAAGCCATGAAGCCGGTGGCTACGGCGCCCAGCACCAGGTATTTGAGGCCGGCCTCGGCTCCCGGATCGTTGTTGCGATGGAAGGAGACCAGGATGTACAGCGCCAGGGTAAACGACTCCAGGCTGAGGAACAGGCCGATCAGGCTGGTCGATCCGGAAAGCAGCGCCATCCCCGCCGCCGAGAAGAGTACCAGGGAGACATACTCGCCGGCGGCGAAATCCCGTTCGCCGGCGTAGCGCAGCGACAGCATCAGGACCAGGGCGGTGCCCAGGGCCCAGAGCGCGGTGAAGAAGCGCGCGTAGGGGGTGCAGCTGAACATCCCAGCGATTTCCGGCGGTCCCGGCGGGGCGATGCCGGCTGCGATCGCGGCGGCCAGCGCCACGGCAATGCCGCCGACTACGAGAGGGGCGGACTGGTGATGCCAGGCGCCCACCATCAGCAGGGTCGTGGCGCCGAACACCAGAATCAGCACCGGGGCCAGGGCGATCAGGTCGAACCAGGTCATGGCAGAGCCCCCAGGGCGGCCTGGACCGGTCCGGCCAGCGGCGTCAGCAGCGGGGCGGGATGCAGGCCGAGCCATATGGTCAGCAGCGCCAGCGGTATCAGGATCAGCCATTCGCGCAGGGTCAGGTCGGCCATCGCGCCGCGCCCGGCGGGGGCCGGCCCCCACAGGGTCCCCTGAACCAGGCGCAGCAGGTAGGCAGCGGCGAAGACCAGGCCGGGGAGGGCGAGCAGGGCCCACAACGGCTGGGTGCGGAAGGTGCCGAGCAACACCAGGATCTCGCCGGGGAAATTGGCCAGCCCCGGCAGGCCGAGGGAGGCCAGGGCAAACAGCAGGAAGCAGGCCGAAAGACCCGGTGCCGCGCCCCACAGCCCGCCGAGCTCGGCCAGACTGCGGGTGCCGGTGCGCTGCCGCAGCATGGCCACCAGGGCGAAGAGGGCACCGGTAGTCAGGCCGTGGGTGACCATCAGCACGATGCTCCCCTGCCAGGCCGTGGCGTTCCAGGCGGCCAGGCCGAGAACCACCAGGCCGAGATGGGAGATCGACGAGTAGGCCAGGATGCGCTTGACATCATCCTCTCCGTAAGCGCACCAGGCGGCATAGAACAGACCGCCCAGAGCGAGTGCCGCAAGCAGCGGCAGGCAGGCCTGGGCGGCGTGCGGAAAGAGCGGCAGGGCGAAGCGGATCAGCCCGTAGATGCCGGTTTTCAGCAGCAGCCCGGTGAGGTCGAGAGCCCCGACGGCCGGAGACTCGCTGAGGGCCTCGGGCTGCCAGGTGTGAAACGGTACCAACGGCGCCTTGATGGCGAAGGCCAGCAGAAAGCCGCCGAACAGCAGGTATTCCTGGGTGAGCGTCAGTTGCGTCCGCGCCAGTTCGGCCAGGGCGAAGGAGTAGCTGCCGGTCTGCTCGCCGTGCAGCAGGTAGAGGGCAATCATCGCCAGCAGCATCGCCAGGCTGCCGGCCAGGGTGTAGAGGAAGAAGCGGATGGCGGCCCGGCGCCGGCCGGCTTCCCCCCAGATGCCGATCAGGAAAACCATCGGCAGGAGCATGACCTCCCAGAACAGGTAGAAGAGCACCAGGTCGACTGCCAGAAACACTCCCATCAACCCGCTTTCCAGAACCAGCAGCAGGGCCATGAACAGCGGCACGCGGCGCTGCTCCGGCCAGGCGACCAGCACCGCAATCGCGTGCAAGAAGGCGGTCAGCATCACCAGCAGCAGGGAGATGCCGTCCAGCGCCAGGGTGTAGCGTATGCCGAAGCGGGGAATCCATGCGGCGTCCTCGCGCAGCAGCCAGCCCTCGCCGCCGCTGCCGAAAGCAACGAACAGCCAGAGGCTGACCGCCAGGGTGCCCAGCGTGGTGGTCAGGGCCAGCCAGCGGCACTCGCCGTCACTGCGGCGTTGCAGCAGGCAGAGCAGGGCGCCGGCCAGAGGAAGGCCGATCAGCAGGCTCAGCCAGGGGAATTGGGGCAGCGCGGTCATGCAGTCTCCGTCACCGGACCAGTGCCAGCAGGAACCAGCCGAGCATGATCAGAAAACCCCACAGGAATGCCGCAAGGTAGGTCGAAACCCGGCCGGTGGTGAGCAGCCGCAGACGCTCCCCGCAGGCGCTGGTCTGCCGGGCAATGCCGTCGACGGTAGCCGCGACCAGGGCGCGGTCGCAGCCGATCGCGCAGAAACGGGAAATGGCCGTGAAGGGGCGGACCAGCAGCGCCTCGACCAGGGCGTCGGCGCCCCAGCCACGCAGCAGCCAGCGGCCGAGGCGATGGTCGCGCCCCTCCCGGAACCGGCCGTAGCGCCAGCGGGCGAGTCCCCAGCCGAGGACCACCAGGCCGGTGGCCAGGGCGCCCAGGGCCCATTCGAGATCATGGGTGGCGCTGATGGCGCGGCCGGCCAGCCCACCGAGGCGGCGGGTCAGCCATTCGCCGCCACCGAACAGCGGCGGCAGGTTGAGCAGCCCTCCGCCAAGCCCGCACAGCACCAGCGGCCAGAGTGGCCAGCGCATCAGCCAGGGCAGCGGGTGAGGGTCAACGGCGCCCCGCGGGGTGCCGGCAAACACCAGGTAGACCAGGCGGAAGGTGTAGGCCGCGGTCAGCAGGGCGGTCAGCAGCGCGACTCCCCACAGGACCAGGAACAGCGGCGAGCCCTCGGTGTAGGCAGCCAGCAGGATGGCGTCCTTGGAGAAGAAGCCGCCAGTCAGCGGTGCGCCGGCCAGGCACAGGGCGCCGGCGACAAAGACCCAAAGCAGCTCGCGCGGCCCGCGCCGGGCCAGGCCGCCCATGCGCAGGATATTGTTCTCGCCGCCGGCCAGGTGGATGACGCAGCCGGCCGCCATGAACAGGGCCGCCTTGAAGAAGGCATGGGTGAACAGGTGAAACAGCGCTCCGGCCACCGAGCCGGCGCCGACGGCGAGGAACATATAGCCGACCTGGCTCATGGTCGAGTAGGCCAGCACCCGCTTGATCTCGCGCTGGGCGAGGGCGCAGGTCGCCGCGTACAGGGCGGTCAGGGCGCCGACCACGGCGATCGCCGCCATCCCGTCAGGGGAGAGCGACACCAGCGGGAAGAGCCGGCAGAGCAGGTAGACGCCGGCGGTAACCATGGTCGCCGCGTGGATCAGGGCGGAGACCGGGGTCGGGCCGGCCATGGCGTCGGCCAGCCAGGTCATCAGCGGCAGCTGCGCCGACTTGCCGCAGGCGCCGAGCAGCAGCAGCAGGGTCAGGGCGGTCAGCACCGCAGGGGCCAGGCCGGCCGCCTGGGCGTTGATCGCGGCGATCTCCAGGGTGCCGGTGAGGGCGAACAGCCAGAGCAGCGCCGCCGCCAGGAACACGTCGCCGACCCGGGTGACCAGGAACGCCTTGGTGCCGGCCCGGGCATTTTCCGTCTGCCGGTACCAGAAGCCGATCAGGCCGTAGGAGCACAGGCCGACCCCCTCCCAGCCGAGGAACAGGAGCAGCAGGTTGTCGGCAAGGACAATGGTCAGCATGGCAAAGACGAACAGGTTGAGCAGGCCGAAGAAGCGCGCGTAATCGTCCTCGTCGTGCATGTAGCCGACGGCGTACAGATGGATCAGGGTGGCGACGCCGGTGACCATCAGGGTCATGGCTGCGGCCAGGGCGTCGAAGTGTAGGGCGAAGGACACCTCCACGCCGGCGGCTGCCAGCCAGCTGCCGAGGGTCGCCCGGGTGCCCTCGCCGTCGGCATACCCCCAGAAGAGCAGCGTGAGCAGGAAGGCTGCCGCCACTCCGCTGACGGCCACGGTTTCGGTGACCAGCCGCGGCAAGCGCATGCCGAACAGCATGTTCAGTACTGCTGCGGTCAGCGGCAGCAGGGGGATGAGGAAGAGCAGACTCTCGTTCATCCGTGCATCCCGTCGAACTTGTCGGCTTCCAGCGTGCCGCGCCGGCGCCGCAGGTAAACGACCATGGCCAGGGAAATGGCGACTTCGGCGGAGGTCATGGCCATCAGGAAGACCACGAACACCTGGCCGTCAACCTGGCGCCAGTGGGCCGAGCCGCCGACCAGGGCCACGGCGGCGGCATTGAGCATGATCTCGACGCCGATCAGGATCATGATCAGGTTGCGGCGCGCCAGGGCGCACCCCAGTCCCATCACGAAGAGCAGGGCGGCAAACAGCAGGACGTGGGCGAAGGGCACGATCATGACGATGGCCCCCCGCGCCGGCGCGGCTCGCCCTTGCCGACGTAGTAGGCGCCGACGGCGGCAAACAGCAACTGGAAGGAGACCACCTGCACCCCCATGGCATAACGGTCGA
>JBFYXI010000043.1:0-2550 GCA_041310635.1 Desulfuromonadaceae bacterium
TCAATGAACGCTGGCTGGCCCTGCTCGAACGTGTTTGCCAGCACCCAGGGACGATGACCATTGCCCTGGTGGGGGCGGGAGCCGGCGGTGTCGAACTCACCCTGGCCATGCAGTACCGCCTGCGTCGCGAATGGGTGGCGCTCGGCCGTGATCCGGATGAACTTCGCTTTCACCTCTTTTCGGCTGATCCCCAGATTCTGAGCACCCACAATGCGCGGGTCCGTGACGCCTTCGATCGCGTACTGGCGGCACGGGGGGTGGTGGTGCATCGCGGCGCCAAGGTGACGCAGGTATCGACCGGGCGCTTGCAAACCGACTCGGGCGAAGTGCTGGCGGCCGATGAAATCATCTGGGTGACCCAGGCCGGCGGGGCGGCCTGGCTGGGTGATACCGGCCTGGCTCTGGACGAAAAGGGCTTTATCCGCGTGCGGGATACCTTGCAGACCGAAACGGACCCCGTCATTTTCGCGGCGGGTGATTGCGCCGCCATGATTGACTACCCGCTGGAAAAGGCGGGCGTCTTCGCTGTTCGCATGGCCAGGCGGGTGGGCGAGATTTTGCGCCGACCCCTGCTTGGCCGCTCCCTGATCCACTACCGCCCGCAGCAGCGCTGGCTGGCGCTGATCAGTACCGGCGACCGGCACGCTATCGCTTCACGCGGCGGTTTCTATGCGCGAGGTGATCTGATCTGGCGCTGGAAGGACTGGATCGACCGGCGTTTCATGCGCAAGTTTACCGAGTTGGCCATGCCATCCACGCCGCTCACCCGGCCCGCCGAAAGGCTGGCGCTGGATGCCGAGGAGCAGGACCAGGCTATCTCGGCCATCGCCATGCGCTGCGGCGGTTGCGGGGCGAAAGTCGGCGCCAGCGTGCTGTCGCGCGCTCTTTCCAAGGTGCATCCGGTTGAGCACGATGACGTACTGATCGGCCTGTATGCCCCGGACGATGCCGCCGTGGTTCGCGTGCCAGCAGGCATGGCGAGCGTGCAGACGGTCGATTTCTTCCGTGCCTTCATCGACGATCCCTGGGTTTTCGGCCGGATAGCGGCTAACCATGCGCTGGGCGACGTGTTTGCCATGGGGGCCGTGGCGCAGACGGCGACGGCCATTGCGACCGTGCCGCCGGGGCTGGAAAGGCAAGTCGAGGACACCCTGTTCCAGATGATGTCCGGTGCCGTCTCGATGCTCAACGAAGCCGGCTGTGCGCTGGTTGGCGGCCATACCGGGGAGGGGCGGGAACTGGCTCTGGGGTTCGCCATCAATGGCCTGGTGGACGAGAACCTGGCGGGCGTCATGACCAAGGGGGGCCTGCGCCCCGGCGATGTGCTGATTCTGACCAAGCCGATCGGTACCGGCACCCTGTTCGCCGCCGACATGCGGCGGTGCGCCAAGGGGCGCTGGATCGATGCCGCCATCGCCTCCATGGTCCATTCGAACCTGGCCGCGGCCCAGTGTCTGCGCCGGCACGCGGCCGCCGCCTGCACGGACGTCACCGGCTTCGGGCTGCTTGGGCACCTGCTGGAGATGACCCGGGCATCGGGCGTCGATGCGACCCTGCGGATCGAGGCGGTGCCCCTGCTCGAGGGGGCGATCGAGACGGTTGCCGCGGGCATCCTTTCTTCGTTGCAGCCGCAGAACCTGCGTCTGCGCCGTGCGGTCCGCGATCTGGAGCAGACGGCGCGGCATCCGCTCTTCCCCCTGCTGTTCGACCCCCAGACGGCGGGTGGACTGCTGGCGGGCGTGCCCGCCCAGCGGGCGGCGGCCTGCGTGGCCGAGCTCCGGTCGCTCGGTTATGCGGCTGCCGCCATCATCGGGCGGATCGACCCACGCAGCGCGGCCGAGTCGCCGATCGCGATCGATGCCCGTGCCTGATCCCAAACTCACCATTGCGCGTTACCGTGTTCACGCCCCCGGCTACGACGCCTCGGCGCAGCGCACCCTGGGGCTGCGGCGGCGCACCCTGGCTAAGCTCGCCTTACAACCGGGCGAGACCGTGCTCGACGTGGCCTGTGGCACGGGTCTCAGCTTTCCCCTGCTGCAGGAGGGCGTGGGTGCGACCGGCCGTATCGTCGGTGTCGAACTCAGCCCCGATATGCTGGCCCTTGCCAAGGAACGCTGCGCGCGCGAGGGTTGGCATAATGTTGACCTGCTTGAGTCGGCCATGGAGACCGCAGAGATTCCCGGACCCCTGGACGCGGTTCTTTTCAACTTCACTCACGACGTGCTGCGCTCGCCCCCGGCCCTGGCGCGCATCTTCGCGGCCGCTCGCCCTGGCGCGCGGGTTGCCGTTGCCGGTATGAAGCTCGCCCCCTGGTGGCTGGCACCGATCAACCTCGTGGTGCTGGCGCAGGCCAGGCCCTACATGACCACCTTTGAAGGGCTTGGCCGGCCCTGGAGCCTGCTGGAGCCCTACCTTGAAGGGTTTGAGCGCGAATCGGTGCTGTTTGGGACGGGCTACATCGGCTGGGGTCGGGTCAAACCGGGTACCCTGGCCTGCAACTGTTTCGAGTACCCAAGCTCGCCGCCGGCCCCCCTCGGGTCGCCGGGACGC
>JBFYXI010000044.1:0-12207 GCA_041310635.1 Desulfuromonadaceae bacterium
TTTTCCCCTTAACTTGACAACCAGAGGCAGGGTGCTTACCTTGAGCACCGCCCACCGGCAATTCAATTCAACGGGAGAAGCAAGACCAATGAGCGTGAGCAAGCGCAAGTTCAAAGCCGAGGTCAACAAGGTCCTCGACCTGGTGATCCATTCCCTCTACTCGCACAAGGAGATCTTCCTGCGCGAGCTGATCTCCAACGCCAGCGACGCCATCGACAAGGCCCGCTACCTGGCGCTCACCGACGCCGCCATCAACCCCGACGGCGACGAATGGCAGATCGAGCTGATCCCCGATGCGGCGGCCGGCACCCTGACGGTACGCGACAACGGCCTCGGCCTGACCCGCGACGAGGCGGCCGAGGCGCTCGGGACCATCGCCCACTCGGGGACCAAGGAGTTCCTCCAGCTGCTGGAGAGCCGCGAGGTGAAGGACAACCCGGAGCTGATCGGCCAGTTCGGCGTCGGCTTCTACTCGGCGTTCATGGTCGCCGACCAGGTCACGGTTCTCTCCCTCCGCGCCGGCCGGCCTGCCGATCAGGCAATCCGCTGGCAGTCGGAGGCCGACGGCAGCTACACCATCGAGGACATCGCCAAGGAGAGGCGCGGCACCGAGGTCATCCTCCACCTCAAGGAGGAGGCGAAGCAGTACCTGCAGGAGTGGGAGCTGCGCAAGGTGGTCAAGCAGTACTCCGACTTCATCGAGTACCCGGTGGTGATGGCGGTGACCCGCAGCCAGCCCGACCCCGAGGACCAGGAGAAGCGGATCGAGACGATGGAGATCGAAACCCTCAACTCGCGCAAGGCGATCTGGCTCAAGGACAAGAGCGAGATCAGCGAGGAGGAGTACCACGAGTTCTACAGGCACCTCTCCCACGATTTTGCCGACCCGGCAAAAACCATCCACTACAAGGCCGAAGGGACCACCGAGTTCTCGGCGCTCCTCTATCTGCCGAAGCAGCGCCCCTTCAACATCTACTACCAGGACTACAAGATCGGACCGACCCTTTATGTGCGCCGGGTGCAGATCATGGACCACTGCGAGGCGATGCTCCCCCCCTACCTGCGCTTCGTCAAGGGGGTAGTCGAATCGGCCGACCTGCCGCTGAATGTCAGCCGCGAGATCCTGCAGGACAACAAGGTCGTCGCGGTCATCAACAAGAGTCTCACCAGGAAGGTCCTCGACACCCTGACAGAAATGAAGAAATCCGAGCCGGACGCCTACGCCGATTTCTACAGCCAGTTTGGCCGCGTGCTCAAGGAGGGGATCCATCACGACTTCGCCCGCAAGGACGCCATCGCCGAGCTGCTGCTGTTCGAGACCACTCGGACCGAGCCCGGCAAGAAGATCTCCTTGTGCGACTACGTGGCGCGCATGCCCGCCGAGCAGACGGAGATCTACTACATGACCGGCGTTGATCGGGCCACCGCCGAGGCGTCGCCGTATCTTGAAGCCTTCAAGGAGAAGGGCTTCGAGGTGCTGCTGGCGACCGACGACATCGACGACCTGATCATCAGCGGGCTCGGCCGTTACCAGGAAAAGGAGTTCCAGTCGGCCCTCAAAGGGGACCTCGACCTGGGCGACAACCAGAAGGAAGAGAAGCAGAAGGAGTACGGCGACCTGCTGGCGCTGATGCAGGAGCAGCTCAAGGAACAGGTCAGCGCGGTGCGCGTCTCGGGGAGGCTCAAGGAGTCGGCGGTCTGCCTGGTGACCGGCGAGCACGACCTCGACCCGCAGATGGCCAAGATGTTCCGCGCCATGGGGCAGGAGGTGCCGAAGGGGCAGCGCGCCCTGGAGGTCAACCCCGATCACCCGCTGATCGCCAAACTGCAGACCCTGTTCGCCGCCGATGCCGGGAGTGACCGTCTCAAGGAGTACGTCGAGCTTCTCTACGACCAGGCGCTGCTCCTCGAAGGTGACCGCCCTCGCGACCCGGTGGCCTTCTCCCGGACCCTGTCGAAGCTGATGGCGGAGACGGCCGGGGGCTGAAAGCAACCAGGGGACGGAATTGAATTCCGTCCCCTAGCTCTTGTGACTGGCAAGCCAACGGGAAGTCGGGACTTTCCCCTCAGGGGCTATTTCTCCAGCTGCGTCCGCACCTTGCGCAGGTAATCCCCCCCGATCTTGCGCTCCCAGTCGGCATAAACCGGGGCGGCCAGCGCGACCAGCTGCTGCCGGTCCGCTGCCGGGAGCGCATAGAAGGTCACCCCTTTGGCTCTGGCCGCGGCGATCTGCTCGTCCTGCTGCTTGCGGGTCGCCGCCCGTGCCGCGGCGCTCTCCTCGACGATGGTGTCGATCAGGATCTTCTTCAGATCGGCCGGCAGCCTGTCGTACCACTTCTTGTTCATCAGATGGACGAACAGCCCCTGGGCATAGTCGAGCTGGGTGAAGTGCTTGGCGATTTCGAACTTCCTGGTGATGTTGCAGACGATCGGGGTGTGGTCGAGGCCGCTGATCACCCCGGTCTGCAACGCCTGGTCGACGTCCGGCCACGGCATGACCGTGAACTTCAGCCCCCAGGCCTTGTAGCTGTCGGTGTTGACCGGCGCCTCGGCGATGCGGAAGTTCACCTTCCTGGCGTCGGCGAAGGACTTCACCGGGGTGGTGGTGGCCCAGCCGTAGGGGCCGTAGCCGGTAATGTCGACCACCATCAGCCCCTGGGCCAGCGCGGCGTCGCGGAACGGCGTCCACAGCTCCGGGGTGCTGCGGAACTCGTCGAGCTTGTCGAAGGTGTCGACCACGTAGGGGAGGTTGACGATACCGAGCCTGTCGGCGACGTTGGTCGCGGCCACCGACGAGCTCATCATCCCCTGTACCGCGCCGAGCTTGAGTTTACTGATCACGTCCTTCTCGCCACCGAGCTGGGCCAGGGGGCGGAAGTCGACGTAGAGGCGGCCGCTCGAGCGTGTCCAGACCTTGTCGCGGATCTGGTAGCCGACCCCGATACCGGCGATACCGGGATGGGCGATATTGGAGAGGACGTAGGTATATTCGGCACCGGCCGGATTGAAGGCCGGTTTCCAGGCGTCGAGGGGGTTGTCGCCAGCCAGGGCGGGCGGCACGCTCCCCGCCAGCAGCATCAGGGCGGCGCCCCATTTCCAGACGGTTTTCAGCATAAGCTCTCCTTTTGCATGAGCCGGGCTTGATCAATCGACTGAAGAGATTGCAGTCGCCCGGGTGTTTCCCCTTCATATAGACGATTTTACTGGCACTATCTAATGGAATTATTTTCTGGTATCGTTCGACAAAATCGAACGGAAAAGCGATGGAACTCTACCGGCTGAAAAGCTTTCTCGCGATCATGCGCGAAGGGAACCTGACCCGGGCCGCCGAACGGCTGAACCTTAGCCAGTCGGCGCTCTCCAGCCAGCTGCGGCAACTCGAGGAGGAACTGGGCCTGAGCCTGTTCCGGCGCAACCCCCGCGGCATGGAGCTCAGCGATGCGGCCCGGGAGCTGGTGCCGTTGGTCGAGGCAGTGCTCGACAGCGCTGAACGTCTGCGACAGCGGGCGCGAACCCTGCGTGCCGGGGGCGGGGAGACGCTGACCCTCGGCCTGAACACCGACCCGGGCTTTCTGCGGATCGGCGCCATCAACCGGAGGCTGGCATCGTTGCACGACGGCCTGAATGTGGTGTTCGTCACCAACCCGACGGTCAGAACCGCTCAGGCCCTGCATCACGGCCAGGTCGATCTGGCGTTCTTTTACGGCACCCTCGACGACCCGGCGATCCACCAGGCACGTCTGGCCGAGGTGCGCTTCTGCGTGGTGATCCCCGCCGCACTGCTGCGCAAGGGGTCGCCCCTGGGGTGGGAGGAGGTGGCCGGACTGCCGTGGGTCTGGGTCGAGCAGGCCTCGCCGCCTTACGAGGCGATGCGGCAGCAGTTCGAGAAACGGCAGCTCTTCCCCTGCCAGGCGGTGCAGGCCCTCGACGAATACATCGTCAAGGAGCTGGTGGCTGCCGGGCAGGGCGTGGCGGTCATGCGCGCGGACGAGGCCCGCCCGCTGCTCCACGCGGGGACGGCAGCCCTCTGGGAGAAAGGCTGGCTGGAATTGCCGCTGAGCCTCGGTTGGCTGGCCCGGCACGACAGAACGCGGCGGGTCAGGTCGGCGCGCTCGGCGATCGAATACCTGTGGAGCCGGCCGGGCGAGCCCCCCGACGATTCGCTGGCACGGATCAGCTACTGACCGCCGGCCGAGGTCCGGAAAGCTTTAGCGCGGCCCCGGTCGGCCTAGAATGCCCACCCATGCGCACCGCCTTCGACCGCGACACCGAAATCCCCGTCCTGTATCGGGACGAGCAGCTCATCGCCGTGCACAAGCCGACCGGGATGGTGGTCCACCCGACCGACCTCGCCCGCGAGGAGACGGTCTCGCTCATGCTGCTGGTGCGCCGCATGGTGCGGCAGCGGGTCTGGCCGGTGCACCGCCTCGACCGGCCGACATCGGGGATCGTGCTGTTCGCCCTGAACCGGGAGGCAGCCGGCGACCTGGGCCGCCAGCTGCAGGCGCACGCCGTGGAGAAGCGCTATCTGGCCGTGGTGCGCGGCGTTCCCAACGAACAGGCCATCGACCACCTCCTCAAGGAACGCCCCCTCTACCGGACCGACCTGGTGCGCGCCGAGCCCCTGCAGGCAGTCACGCACCTTAGACTGCTCGCGCAGGTCGAGCTTCCGGTGGCGGTGGGCCGTTACCCGACCAGCCGCTACGCACTGGTGGAGCTGGTCCCCAAGACCGGACGGCGCCACCAGCTGCGCCGCCACCTGAAGCACATCTTCCACCCGATCATCGGCGACACCACCTACGGCGACGGCGTCCATAACCGCTACTTCCGCGAGCACCTCGGCGCCAGCCGCCTGCTCCTGGCCGCCGTCGCGCTGACCGTGACCCATCCGCAAAGCACAGCGCCCCTGACCATCACGGCGCCCCCGGAGGCGAGCTTTGCCGAGATCCAGCAGCGGCTCGGCCTGTGAAAATGGGGACAGGCACCCCTTCACTCAAGGAACCTGTCCTTTTTGCCTTTGCCGATTTGCACTCGGCTGACTAATTCAGTAAGATGCCCCGGCATTCCGGCTGCGGGGCGCCGGGACGGACCAAGTAGAAATGGGGCCGGCAACCTCCACGGGGGCGGCCACCAGGCCGCTCTTTCTGATGCCGGCGGTGGGGCCGATGGTTTGCTCCCCGGCCGGGCGCGGCCGGAGAGCTATTGTTTCATGCCTCGACGAAGGAGTCACAATGTCGTTCCTGAAAAGTGCCTTGGCCATGTTCCTCCTGCTTGCTGCCAGCGCGGTTGCCTGCACGGCGGCCGCGCAGGCAACCGGCAAGGCCGTCTTCCGGGTCACCGGCCAGGATCCTGCCCCGGAATCGAGCCTTGCCTCCGGCGAGCGGTTCTTCCTGCGGATCGATTACGACAGTGACATCCCGGTACGCTTCCAGGCCGCGGCTTGGCGGCAGGAGGTTCTGCAGGAAGACGCCTTCATCAATCCGGCGCCGCCTTACCCGGCGGGGAGCGGCGAGGCTCTGCTCTGGATCGGCTTTGCCAAACCGGTACGTATCGACGAAGTCCGCATTACCGCCTTCGACTTGGAGTGGCAAGAGCTCTCCACCCTCTCCGTCCCCATGACCATGACCTGGAGGGAGCCGACCACCGTCGCACCGCATTCGCCGGCGGAATGGGTGGGCCCATTGCAAAAACATCATCGCCAGGTGTTCGACACCGCCCTCGACCCGCTCCCCCAAAAGTCCGACCCTCTATTCGACATATTCCTGTTGATCTCGATCATTTCGCTACCCTGCTACGTCGCGGTGCAACTGCGCATGCTGCTACGCTACCAGGGCACCTGGCGCTGGTACGCGGCGGCGCCACTGCTCCCCATAATGCCGCTCGGCCTGTATTCGCTGATCGGGCTCGGCATGCAGTCGAGCTACTGGATTATCTTTCTGACCCGCTACTTCCCGGTGGCGCTCGCCTACCTGGGAATTGTCTGGCTGGTGAAATGGTTCAGGGCAAAAACTGACAGTTCAGCATTTTCCTCGCAGTGATTAATCTGGCGGCCGCCAGCCGCTGACGTGCCGCCCGGGAGGTGTCATGGCGAATCAAATGGACACTCTGACAAAAGTGGTCGGGCTTGGCCTGGTGGTCGGTGGCGCCGGCGTGGCGTACTGGGGCTACCAGATGTCCGGCTCGCTCGCGGCTCAGCTTTCCCGCACTATGACCGGGGCGCTTCCCGATGCAGTGATGTACCGTTACATCGGCGGAGCGGTGAGTGTGGTGGCAGGGCTGTTCCTGCTGCTCAGGAAGTAATCGCCGGGCACCGCATGTCAAACCCTCCCCCGGAAGCAGTGGCCCCGGTTCCGCCCGGCGGTTTGCCGCCGTCGGACATCGAGATGGTCCTGCGCCGCATGGCTGGCGGCGGGGAAGACCCCCTGGCCCTGGTCAGAGACCTGGTTGCCGCTTTGCGCCCCCAGTCTCGCAGCGACGGTGAAGAGGCTGCTCGCAAATGGCGGCAGTTGCTGACCCTTCTGCACGGAAGCACCGCCTACTGCCAGGCCGCCGCAAACACCTGTGTTTCGCTCTTTGCCGAGAGGGAGCAGCGCAACTTCTACGCCGAAGCCGGACTCCTGCCCAACACCGGTTTCTTTTCGGAGTTGCGCAAGAAACTTACCCACAAGCTCCTGCCCGAAGAAACCCATCCGGAAAATCTGCAGGACTGCGTGCGCCTGATCCTTCCCGGTCTCGGCGACCAGGCCTGGCTGGAGATGGTCCCGGCTGCGGATCGCCGCGCCTTGTGGCAGCTTCTGGCCGCCGAGCAGCCCGGCACGCCGCAAGCCTACCAGCGCATCCGCGGGCAACTGCTCGACAGTGTCGTCGTCCTCGGACACCGCATCGCCGCCATGGGGCTGGAACCAGAGCTGCTGCGCATCCTGCCGCGGCTGGCCCGCGGCGAATCGCCTTTCATCGCCTTATGCAACGAAATAACGCGTCTGGTCGAGCAGTTGCACGCCGATAGCCCCGAGGCAACCATCGACGAGCACGACGGGCGCCATCTTCTGGTGTTGCTGGAGCAGTGCCGCGATGCCGTGGAGCGAGCTCACCAGGCAGCGGCAAACGGCGGCACCAGCATGCAGCTGACCTTCCTGCTGGTGCGCCTCAAGCAGCATCTGGATCGCCTTGAACTGCTCATGGCTCTGCTGGCGCCGAGCTGCCGCTCCGCCGACTGCGCCGCACCGGATGAGTGCTGGCTTGCCTTTCTGGGGACCGCCATCGCCGGGGAGCAGCAGCGCAACAGCATCCGCAAGCACGTGGCGGACCTGTTGGTGCTACTTTCGCTGCGGGTCACCGAAAATGCCGGGCGCACCGGGGAACATTACATTGCCCAAAGCCGCGCCGAGTGGCGCGGCATCTGGCGGGCCGCTGCCGGTGCCGGCTTTCTGATTGCCTGCATGGCCCTGCTGAAGATTTTCGGCTCATTCCTGCACCTGGCCCTGCTCAACCAGGGACTCCTCAACGGAGCCATCTACGCCGGCGGCTTTGCCGTCATCCACCTCTGCCGCGGCACTGTAGCGACCAAGCAACCGGCGATGACTGCCGCGACCATTGCCGCGACCGTTAGCCAGACCCGCGGCCGACTGAGGGAGATTGACCGGCTGGCTGACCTGATTGTCGCCACGGTCCGCAGCCAGCATGCGGCGATCACCGGCAACGTCATGGTGGCCTTCCCTCTCGCCGTGGCTTTGACAATGGCCATGCAGTTGCAGTTCGACGCACACCCGATTCCGGCGGACAAGGCGGCGCTCCTCCTGCAGGAACTCGACCCGCTGCGGGGCGCCGCTCTGCTCTATGCCGCGGTTGCCGGAGTCTGGCTGTTCCTGGCCGGGCTGGTCTCCGGCTACGTCGACAACCAGGCAACTTACAGCCGCCTCGGTGAACGGATTGCCGCGCATCCCTGGCTGAACATGATTCTCGGGAGAGGGCGGGCCCTTCGACTCGGCACCTATCTCAACGACAACGCCGGCGGCCTGGCCGGCAACATCTTCTTCGGCATGATGCTTGGCCTGACACCAACTTTCGGTGCGGCCACCGGGCTTCCCCTCGACATCCGGCACATCGCCTTTTCCGCGGCCAATTTCGGTTACGCCCTGACCAGCCTCGACTTCCTGGTCCAACCGCTGACCGTACTGCTCTGCCTTGCCGGGGTGGCCCTGATCGGCGCGGCCAACCTGACGGTCAGCTTCAGCCTGGCCCTGTGGGTGGCGCTGCGCTCCCGCGGGGTCAATTTCACTGCGGCCGCCGCTCTCGCCCCGGAACTCTGGCGGCGGCTGCGTACCCGGCCCTCCCGCTTCTTCGTGCCCAGGGAAAACCCGCGGGAAGACCCGTCCTGAGACACCCGTCAACCTTGCCCACCAATTCTCAGTTGGCAGGCGCCAGTCAAAGCGCTATGATTTATCCCCCGAATAAATCGACTTTTTTTCAAGGATTTTCGCATTGACCGCACTGCTGACTCGCCTGTCTGTCGCCGCCACGCTCACGCTGGGCCTGCTCCTGAGCCTGCCCCAGGCGACCCGGGCCGAGGATTCCTACCTCACCTACCCGCTCCTGCCGACCGGCTACAGTTCCATCAAGGTGTTCGATCGCCACGGTCGTTTCGCCGGGCGATTGCTCCCTGACGGCCGGTACTGGGTGACGCTCGACCGCATCCCGACGTTTCTGCAGAATGCGGTGATCGCCATCGAGGATGCGCGTTTCTTCGAGCATGGCGGCGTCGACCTGCGCGGTATTGCCCGGGCCGTGGTCAAGAACGTGACACAGGGAAAACTGGCCGAGGGCGGCTCGACGATCACCCAGCAGCTGGTCAAAAACAAGCACTTTTCCGCGGAGAAAACCATCGACCGGAAAGTCCAGGAAGGACTCATGGCGCTGGAGTACGAGCGCAAGTACACCAAGCGGCAGATCCTGGAGATGTACTTCAACGAAATTTATTTCGGCAACGGCGCCTGGGGGATCGCCCAGGCCGCCCGACTCTATTACGACAAAAACCCGGAGGAGTTGACCGAGGCCGAATCTGCCGTACTGGCCGGGGTCCCGAAAAATCCGGGGCGCTACAACCCGTTGGGACAACCAGCCGATGTCGAGCAGCGCCGCAGCCTGGTCCTGGGGCGCATGGCGGAGTTGCAGATGATCTCTCCCCTCAGGGAGCAGGCGCTGCGCGCGGAGCGGGCAACCGCCATCAAGCCGGGAGAATCTCCGCAATATCTGGCCCACGTGCGCCGCAAGCTGATCGAGTGGTACGGCCCCCAGGTTATCGATCAGGGCGGACTGGATGTCACTGCGGCGATGGATCAGGAATTGCAGAAGCTGGCGGAAAAAACCTTGCGCGAAGAAGTGCAGAAGCTTGCCCCCGACCTGCAGGGGGCGCTGCTGTGCCTGGATCTCCACAGCGGTGACGTGCTGGCGGTGGTCGGCGGGGTCGATTTTCCCCAGAGCAGCTATAACCGTGCCTTTTTTGCCCAGCGCCAGCCGGGTTCGGCCATCAAGCCGCTGATCTACGCCGCGGCTCTGGAACAGGGGGCCACCGCCGGCAGCCGCTGGGATGATACTCCGGCCGCCTATCCCAAAGGGAACGGCCAGAGCTGGACTCCGCGCAACTACGGCGGGGAGTCCTTCGGCACCCTGACCCTCAGGGAGGCGCTGGCTCACTCCAACAACATCATCACCATCAAGCTGCTCGACGCTATCGGCGTCCCGTATTTCGTCGAGTTTGCACGCCAGCTCTCACTGCCGCTGCGCACCCCGAACGATCTCTCCCTGGCCCTGGGCACGGACGAGGTCACCCTCCATGGCCTGACCCTGGCCTATGTCCCTCTGGCTGCCGGCGGACTGCAACCGAACTCACGAACCATCCTGCGGATTCACGACCGCCACCGGGAGGTCGGAATGGACCTCCCCCTGGAGATCATTCCGGTCATGTCGCCGGGGGCCGCTTTCATCACCACGCGGATGCTCCAGGATGTGCTCAGCTCCGGCACTGCCAAAGCGCTCAAGACGTTTGCCGAGGAACGGCCGGCGGCTGGAAAGACCGGCACCACCGACGATTACCGGGATGCCTGGTTTATCGGTTACACGCCGCAGCTGATCGCCGGCGTCTGGGTGGGATACGATACGCCGAAACCGGGGGGGAGAGGGTTCACCGGGGGAGCGGTGGCCGCGCCGATCTGGGAGCGCTTCATGCGTTCAGCCCTGGCGGCGGCACCGATCCTCGATTTCCCGCAGCCCGAAACGGTCACCACTGCCGTCATCGATCCGGCCACCGGCTACCTGGCTACGTTCGGCTGCCCGGAACAGCGCGAGGAATTCTACCTGATCGGAACCGAACCAACCGGCTACTGCCCGGAACACGGCGGCCTGCCCACGGCGGCGGAACCGCCGGTCCCGCCCCTGCCGGACGAGGCATCTCCCTAGCGCAGCCGGCGAAAGGCCAGGAAATGGCTAACCTTTCCCGATCCTGGCCAGGAGAACGTCCTCGTCGGGAAAGAGTCCGGTCTGCCGCTTCGAGTGGACCAGCACGCCGTCAACCATGACCTCGAATACCCCGCCGCTGGAGGCGATCAACTCGACTTCGGTGACCTGCGCCTGCCGGATTCTGGCCGCCAGACCGGCGGCACGTTCGCGATAGCCTCACTGGTTGCAGTATTCGATGGTTACCAGCATGTGGTCCTCCGTTCCGTCTCTTCCCTGCTTTCCTTCGGCGATGGGAGCACGGACCCACCCCTTCTGCCCCTCCTCCAGGACCGGCGGCCACACGGCGGCGCCCCCCCGGCCTGGTGTCAACCCGGCACCGGCAGAGGGAAGCCCGGACGCTGGTCGAGTATCTCGCGGAAGCGTTCGACCAGTTGGGGATCGAGAAGATTGCCGCTCATCGAGACGAGGGTTTCAATCGCCTGCTTGCGAGAATAGGGGGGGTGGTACGAACGCTTGCTGGTGAGCGCGTCGAACACATCCGCCACCGCGACGATGCGCGCCTCCAGAGGGATACTCTCGCCCGCGAGGCCGAGCGGGTAGCCTTTGCCGTCGAAGTATTCATGATGATACTGAATGATGTTGCGCGCCACCATCGAGAGGTTGGCCTTGGCCGCCACGTCGGCGCCCCAGAGTGCGTGCTGTTTCATGGTTTCGAACTCGGCGTCGCTGAGCGGGCCGGTGCCGTTAAGGAGTTCTTCGGCGATGCCGATCTTGCCGCAATCGTGCAGCCAGCTGCCGAATTTGATCTCGCGCTGCAGGCTCTTGGAGAGGCCGAGCGCTTCAGCGATCGACAGGGCATAGATGGCCACCCGCTCGCAATGACCGCGGGTAGCCTTATCCTTCAATTCGATGGTCTGGGCCAGGGAGCACAGGACGGCCTCATCCTCGCGGCGCATAGATTTGACCAAGCGGTGGCGCCGCAGGGCATCGTCAACCACCGTGATAAGCTCCTCTGGCTGCCACGGCTTGACGACGAAACGGAAGACTTCGCTGCAGTTGATGGCCGCCAGGGCACTCGACAGATCGGCATAGGCTGACATCAGCACCTTGACCGTGTCGGGAGAGTGGCTGCCGAGACCGGAGAGCAGTTCCAGCCCGCTCATGCCCGGCATGATGTTGTCCGAAACCACCACGGCAACATCCTCGCTGCGGAGGATCTCCATTGCCGCAAGGGGATCTTCGCTGGTCAAAACCCGGAATTCGGCACCGCTAAAAATGTCCTCAACAAGCTTGAGGGTCAGCTTGTTGTCATCGACGAACAAGACCGTTTCCGGCATGAGCGGCCCCTCCTTAGGAAAACCCTTATTTAAAAAACTTAGCTCAAGATCAGCGCCAGAATCAATCGGTTTTTACCGGCCGTGACCCTCGGCCACCCACGCTGCTCAGGGCGCCATGTCAGTGGTCGCGGGTGTGCCTGCTCGCTACGATCCTCTTCTCGCCCGGTCACGGCAAACTCCAACGGAATACGGGACAGACCGAAGATCTTCTGGTAGATTCTCAGGTGCGACGTTGATCGCTCGCACATCGCCATTACCGGAGGAGAGAGATGCCGAGTTTTGATGTAGTCTCCAAGGTCGACCTGCAGGAAGTTGACAACGCCGTCAACCAGGCGCGCAAGGAGATCGAGCAGCGCTACGATTTCAAGGGAACCCACAACGAAATCAACCAGGAGAAGGACGCCCTGGTGATTTT
>JBFYXI010000173.1:0-9597 GCA_041310635.1 Desulfuromonadaceae bacterium
ATGAGCTTGCGCTTCTGCAGACGGGGGCGCACCGACCGCGGCAGAGAGCGCCGCCGGCCAGAGGATCAGCAGCACCGCCAGGGTCATTGTTGGTATCGTCAGGCGGATCATCCCTGCAAAGGTCATCGACTCTCCGTCGCAATTCATCTGACTGCGCGTCATGCCTCCCATGCGGGCACAATTACCTTGTATCATGTTAATTTGCCTGACCCGATCGGTAAAGTAAAACCTGACAAACGTGGCAAACTCCAGCTCCTTGCGATCGCTTTTTATGGAAAAACCTTTATTCAGCCGGCCAGCGGTTGCTTTGCCAGTTTGGCCGGCTTCGGGACGATGACCGGTTGGCAGAAACCATCAGAGTGTAACGAATTTCCGACAAGCCGCTATCTATTCTGCCGGGAACAGGGTAGGATGAATTTATCGTCCTCGCTTTTCGCTGCCAGTGCTCTCCTTGGTAGCAATTGGCTTCTTTTTGGCAATTCGACCCTGGGAGTTCAACCATGCGCAGCAAGATCAAGGTGCTCGGCGACCCGATCCAGTCCCGCTGCTCCAAGTGCCGAAAAATCACCCCGCACACCATCCTCTCCATGGCCGAAGACCAGCCAGCCGAGGTGCAGTGCAGCAAATGCCAGCACACTTCGATCGCCCGCAAGCCGGCTGACCGCCGCACCGTTGATCCTCACAAGTCGGCGCGCGAGACCTGGGCGGCTTTGCGGCCGGGAATGGACAGCAACCGGGCCGCTGCCTACTCCATGACCTCTGCCTACCGGGTCAACGCCATCGTTAACCATCCGGTGTTTGGTCTCGGGCTGGTGCAGCGACTGTCCGGTCCGCACAAGATGGTGGTACTGTTTGCCGATGGCGAGAAGGTCATGCGCTGCCAATAGCCCGGGGCTCTCTGGCAACCGGCCATTCCCCGCAGAATTAGCAGTTGCGCGAACCCAAGCCCCTTCCCCGGGAGATGCCAATGGCACTTTGCGCCATGTGCGAAGAACAGGCGAAAAAAAGCCGGAGCGGTAAGCCCCACCAATACCTGGAACGGGCCGACGCACCCCGCCTGTTCAAAGGGGCCCAATCCCGGCGTTTCGAAGAACAGGACTACCAGTGCCGGGTCTGCCGGACGAAGTTCACCCACAGCACCAATCGGAATGACCTGTCCTGGACCTTGTGGCAAGGGTGACGCGGGGGCCAACCGCCCAACAAGCAAGCACATGACAGAAGGGACCGGCCAGTTGCTGCCGGTCCTTTCTGTCATGCCTGCCTTTTGCCGTTCCCCCTGCTAACCAGTTAGAATCTCCCGTGCCGCAGCCTCGGCCTGTTGCAGTACCGCATCGGGAACCGCGTCGCCACTCGACGGACCGACACCACAGGCGCGAATCAGGCGGGTGCCGGTGAACCCCAGCCACTTCATGAAAAATTCGTAGCGTGGGAAGATGTCGGCGAAGGCCTCCTCCTTCGGGTACCCCTGGGTGAGGATGAAGACCAGCGACTTCGCGCCGGCCAGCCGGCTCGGCTGCGGATTGGTCGGGTAGTCGGGCACCAGGTAGGAGAAGGTCCGGTCGATGAACCCCTTGAGTTGAGAGGTCACTTCGCCGAAGTAGACCGGCGAGGCGAGCACCACCACGTCGGCTTTGTGCACCGCGTCGAGCACCGCGGTCAGGTCGTCGTCGAGCACGCAGCGCTCCATGGTGGTCTTGCAGGCATAACACCCCTGGCAGCCGCGATAGTTCAACCGGTTGAGTTCGAAGATGCGGGTTTGCGCACCGAGTTGCGCGGTGGTCGCGGTAAAGCGGTGGGCGATGGTGGCACTGGTTTTGCCGGGGCGCGGGCTGCCGAGCAGGGTGACGACGTTCATGGCGGACTCCTGAAGCTGATGGGGCGGTTCGTGTCAGGCCAGCACAACGCAACCAGGAACAAACAGCCCCCCACTCGGGACTCCCGGGTGGGGGGCTGGCACTTCACGCCATCGGCCTTTCAGCCTCCTCCGGCATAAACATTACGCCGACGTCTTGTATCCGTCCATTTCGTCGAACTGCAGGTACTGGTAGATCTTGTCGGCCTTGGGCGCGACCTTTTCCTGGTACACCGCCAGGTACTCCTTCGGCGTCGGCAGCTTGCCAAGGCTGACGGTCACCGCGCCGAGTTCGGCCGAGCCGAGGAATACCCTGGCGCCGTCACCGATGCGATCGTCAAAGTTGCGGGTGCTGGTCGAGAACATGTTGACGCCGTCGGGAACGCGGGCCTGGTTGCCCATGCACAGCGAGCAACCGGCGATCTCGAGGCGCGCGCCCATGGCGCTGAACACCGAGAAGTAGGCTTCTTCCTTGAGCTTCTCCTGGTCCATCCGGGTCGGCGGGCAGATCCAGGTGCGCACGTTGGGGTTGAACTTCTGGCCGCGCCAGATCTCGGCGGCGGCACGGAAGTGGCCGATGTTGGTCATGCACGAGCCGAGGAACACGTCCTGGATCGGCGTGCCGGCCACCTCCGAGAGGAGCTTGACGTCATCCGGGTCGTTCGGGCAGGCGAGGATCGGCTCCTTGATGTCCTTGAGGTTGATCTCGATCACCGCGGCATACTCGGCGTTCTTGTCAGCCTTGAGCAGGGACGGCTTTTTCAGCCACTTCTGCACGTCCTTGATGCGCTTCTTCAGGGTGTTCTTGTCCTGGTAGCCCTCTTCGATCATCTTTTCCATGAGGGCGATGTTGGAGCGCAGGTAGGTGGCGACGACTTCCTCGGAGAGCTGGATGCAGCCGGCGGCGGCGCTGCGCTCGGCGGCGGCGTCGGTCAGTTCGAAGGCCTGCTCGACGGTGAGCTTGGGCAGCCCTTCCATCTCAAGGATGCGGCCGTTGAAGATGTTGACCTTGTTCTTCTTCGGCACGGTCAAAAGCCCCTGCTTGATGGCGTAGAAGGGGATGGCGTTGACCGCATCGCGCAGCGTGATGCCGGGGTTGAACTCACCTTTGAAACGCACCAGCACGCTTTCCGGCATGTCCAGCGGCATGAAGCCCATGGCGCCGGCAAAGGCCACCAGGCCGGAGCCGGCCGGGAAGCTGATGCCGATCGGAAAACGGGTGTGCGAGTCGCCGCCGGTACCGACCGTGTCCGGCAGGAGCAGACGGTTCAGCCAGGAGTGGATGACGCCGTCGCCGGGGCGCAACGCCACGCCGCCGCGGGCGGCGATAAACTTCGGCAGGGACTTGTGCATCTTGACGTCGGCCGGCTTCGGATACGCCGCGGTATGGCAGAAGCTCTGCATGAACATCGGTGCCTGGAATTTCAGGCAGGCCAGTTCGGTCAACTCGTCGGCGGTCATCGGTCCGGTGGTGTCCTGGGAGCCGACGGTGGTCATCTTCGGCTCGCAGGCAGTGCCGGGAAGCACCCCTTTCACGCCGCAGGCGGCGCCGACCATCTTCTGGGCCAGGGTATAGCCCTGCCCTTTCTTGGCGGTCGGGTTGTCCGGCAGGGTGAAGACCGTGGTCGGCGGCAGGCCGAGAGCCTTGCGGGCCTTGTCGGTGACGGCGCGGCCGATGATCAGCGGGATGCGGCCGCCGGCGCGGAACTCGTCGGCCAGGGTGTTGGGGGCGATGGCGAACTTGGAGAGGACTTTCCCCTTCTCGTCGGTGATCTCGCCCTTCTTGCTGTTGATGACGATGACGTCGCCGGTCTTCATGGCGGTGACGTCGGCCTTGAGCGGCAGGGCACCGGAATCCTGGGCGGTGTTGAAGAAGATCGGGGCAATGACGCCACCGATAATCACGCCGGCGGTCTTCTTGTTGGGAACGCAGGGGATCTCCTGCCCGATGTGCCAGAGGACCGAGTTGCACGCCGATTTGCGCGAGGAACCGGTGCCGACCACATCGCCGACGAAGGCGACCTGGAAGCCGTCCTTGCGGAACTTGGCGATAGTATCGAGCCCGCCCTTGAAGCGGGTCTTGCCCATGGCCAGGGCGTGCAGCGGGATGTCCGGGCGGCTCCAGGCGTCGCCCGCCGGGGAGAAGTCGTCGGTATTGATCTCGCCGTCGATCTTGAAGACCTTGACCTTGATCGTCTCGGGAACCCCCTTGCGGCTGGTGAACCACTCGGCGGCGGCCCAGGACTGCATCACTTTCTTGGCGGCGGCATTGCTTTTGGCCAGAGCGGCGATATCGTCGAAAGCATCATAGACCAGGGTGATGCCCGACAGCGCGCAGGCGGCCTCGTCGGCCAGTTTCTTGTCCTTCAGCGCGGCAACCAGCGGGGCGACGTTGTAGCCGCCGATCATGGTGCCGAGGATCTGCACGGCGGTCTTGGCGTCGACCAGGGGCGACTTGACCTCGCCGCTGATGATCTTGCCGAGGAAGGCGGCTTTGACTTCGGCGGCTGGATCGACGCCCGGGGAAATCCGCTCCTTGAGCAGGGTGAGCAGGAACGGCTCCTTCCCCTTGGGCGGCTTCTGCAGCAACTGGCAGAGCTCCTTCGCCTGCTCGGCGTTCAGCGGCAGCGCCGGGATCCCTTGGGCGTTGCGCTCCTTTTCGTGCATCAGGTAGGCGTCGATCATCTCTCTCCTCCATCAAGTTTGGTTGGCGGCCAGGCGCCGCCGCACTGGGGAATTGTTGCGCGTTATCAAATAGCTACGGGAACTTGTCAAGAACGGAAACTTGCATACTGTATACGATAATCCGGACCTGGTCAACGAGCATGCGGCAATAAATCCGTGGCGCCCTCCCCGCTCTTCAGCGCAGCGTCTCCCGGCAGTGGCTCTCCTGCTCGGGACGGCCGATCAGGATCATGTTCATACCATGCTCCAGGGCGGTGTCGGGACTCGGCATCAACAGCGGCAGCTCCGCCTCACCATGCTCCAGGGCAATTACCGTACAACCGGTGATGGTGCGCAGACGCAAATCCTGAAGGGTTTTACCGTTCAGGGCGGACGGAACGGGAATCCGGAACACCTGCATCCCCTCGGCGAGGAAGATCGTCTCCTTGTTCTCAAGAACATTGAGCAGAATGTTCATCCCGATCGAGGCGCTGGAGACCACGAAGTCGGCGCCGGCGGCGTAAAGCTGTTCAACGTCCGCCTCGCGATTGGCTCGGGCGACGATGCGGATATGCGGGTGCTGGTGCCGTACTGCCAGGGTCAGGAAGATGTTGGCGCCGTCGTCATTGGTGGTGACGATGACGCCACGCGCCCGTTCCAGGCCGACGCCCTTGAGCACGGCACGGCTGGTGGCGTCCCCGACCACGGCGACATGCTCCTCGCAAGCGGAACTGGCCTGGCGATCGACCAGCACGAAGGGAACCGGCTTGCGCTCCAGAAAGGAGGCCGCGGCACAGCCGATACGGCCATGCCCGAGAATCAGCACGAAATCTTCTTCCGGATCTTCGCCGGTCAGCCGCTGGAAGGCCTGCAGATGATCGCGGGTGCCGACCACAACCATCACCGCCCCTTCAGAGAGAACCGTAGTCACCGTCGGCACGGTGAAACTCCCCCGCTCCCAGATGCCGACCACCGCCAGCCCGGTGCGCTCGCGGATGCCCGCCTGCGCCAGGGTCATCCCCAGGAACGGCGTGCCGAAAACCGGGATTTCCGCCACCTTGAGCTGGCCGAAGGAATCGATGACATGCGCCAGAGCCCCGCGGGTGGTGGCGCGCAGCGCCAGGTGCCGCCCCAGAATTTTTTTTAGAGGAATGCTGTGATTGGCCCCGGCCAGACGCAAAAACTCGGCATTTTCCGGCGCCTCCGCCAAAACGACGATCGGTACCTGACAGAGAGCGCGCGCGGTCAGCACGACATTGGTGTTGGCCATGTCCCCCAGGTTGCCAACCAGCAGGCGGGCGCTTTCCACGTGCAGCTTTATCAGCACTTCGGCATCGGACGGATCGCCCAGGATCACCGGCAAGCCCTCATCCTCCTCGAGGCGCAGCGCTTGCTCGTAGTCGGGGGTAACCAGGTAGAAGGGGATGCTGCGCTCTTGCAGTTTGCGGACAAAGGCCCGGGTCACCGCATCGATGCCGCAGATCAGGACATGATCCCGCATCGTCGCCGGAACGCGCAGGGTCGGGCGATAGCGCATGCGCGATTCGATCCAGGGGGCCAGAAAGAGGCTGATAACGCCGAAGGGCAAGACAATCAGCAGAAAGATGACCCCCGAGAGGGTGACCAGTACGGAGAAGAGGAAGCCAAGATCGGTGCTGAAGGTAATGTCGCCATAGCCGAGGGTGGTCATGGCCGTGATCGTCCAGTAGAGACCGGCGATCAGCGAATAATCCCGCCCCTCCACCTCGCGCATGAGGACGGTAAAGAGGAAGGCATACACCCAGATCAGCGTGACCAGGAAGCCGATGTAGCCGGCCAGCACCCGCAAGTTTTGCCGGGCCCTGCCCCGCAAAAAGTAGGCAAGTTCAGACGCGATGAATTTCACGACCCCTCCCTGCAGGGTGACGGCAAGTCATAGCGGCATATTGCCCGCCTCGCCGGCTGTCGTCAAGGCTAGCACGGCACACTCAAGGGGAGTCGTTCCTGACGGTTTTCCGGGAAGGCTGAGGTGTAGCCGGGGAGAACCCGGCCTGAACGTTGCGACTTATTCTGTCACAAAAGTGGCGTATGAATAGATCAAACGCGTACCAAGGAGACAACCATGCCCTTCGAACTGATCATGTTGCTCGGGTTTTTCGGAACCGTTCTGTTCAGCCTGCTTCCGCAAGCGCCGACAGAAACAGCCGATGAGCGGTTTCACAGAAAGGGGCGGCAACGTCGCAGCGCTGGCACATTGCCAGGGACCGGTCGGCGCGGACCAGCAGCGGGGCGCCGTGAACCTAATCGGCGTCGGGACGCAGGGCGCGTTGCCGCTTGAGAAGCACGGTGCCGTCGCCGTGTTGAAAATGATTTTGCGACCGGCCGGGCCGCCGAGGCGAGAACGGCAACCGTTGCACTCACGGTAACGTCAAGGTAAAGCCCTGGCAACAATGACGATTGAGCCAGCCACTTCAAGGTCTTCGCGCAGCACGACGGTGATGGTGCCAGGTCAGCTTGAACCAGGTCAGGTTGCCTTGGCGGGGGAGTCGTCCAGCGGAATCCAGAGGGTTACGGTGGTTCCCGCGCCAACTTCACTCGAGTAGGCGACGCCGCCGCCATGATCGGCCATGATGTTGCGGATGATCGGCACCCCCAACCCCACTCCGAAGCTCTTGGTGCTGAACAGCGGCTCAAAGATGCGCGCCATGGATTGCGGAGGGATCCCCGGGCCGGTGTCACGCACCACGATCTCGCACCGGTCGGCCAGTCGGACGGTGCGAATTTCCAGCAGCTTCTCCCCGGCGCTTTTCTCATCCATCGCCTGCACGGCGTTGGTCACGACATTGACCAGCGCGCGCCGCAGCCTTTCGGGATCAACCTGCACCGTGACGCCACTGACGAGTTGCACTGCCAGGCGCACGTCGCTCGGCCAGGAGAACTCGTCGAGCACCTCAGCCAGCCAGTGATCGATTTGCACCGCTTCGCGCTGCAGTTCCCGCTGCCGGGTGAAATCGAGCAGTTCACTGATGATCCCGTCGCACCGCTGGATACTGCGCTCGGCGAGCGCCAGCGGCCGTTCCATCTGCTGCAGGGATTGCGTGCCGAGATTTTCACGCAGGAGAAATAACGCGTTGGCCACGGTGCCGAGCGGATTGCGGATCTCGTGACTGACCATGGCGGTCAGCTGACCGAGCACCGCCAGCCGCTCCTTCTGTACCAGTTCAGCCTGAGCCCTTTCCAGTTCACTGGTCCGCTGCGCCACCAAATCTTCGAGGTGCGCCCGGTAGTTGGCCAATTCCGCCTCGGCCAGTTTTCTCCCCGTCACATCGACCATCACCCCGAGCAGGCGTCGGGGTTCGTCTTCTTCCCACACCACCGTGACCAGGTCGCGAACCCAAAGAGTTCTGCCAGAGGCCGTAATCAGCCGGTACTCGAGATCGTGTTTGTCTCCGAGGGCCAGGTTGCGGCGCCCCCGCACCAGAATCCGCTCCTTATCCTCGGCATGAACCCGCTGGATCAGGAACTCCGGATCGTTCAGCCACTGCTCCGGCTGATAGCCAAGCATCGGTCTGACCTGCTGGCTGACGAACAGGTAGCGGCAGGTGGCAATATCCATCTCCCAAACGATACCGTCGATGGAATTGACCAGGGTGCGAAAACGCGCTTCGCTGGCGAGAATCGACTGCTCGCGGTCGCTGACGGCAGTCGACATCGCCCGCAGGCTGCTGGCCAGGCTGTCGATCTCCAGAAATCCGGAGCGCTGAAACCGAAATTCATAATTACCGGCGCCGATCTTCCCCGCTTTTTCGGCCAGAGCGGAAAGCGGCAGCAGCAGACGCCTGGCGTCGAGCAGGGCCAGCCCTGCCGCCAGCAGCATGGCCACGACCATGACTCCGACAAGAAGATTGCGAATATCTCTGACCGGTGCCATGTTCACGCCCAAGTCGCTGCCGACCCAGGCAACCCAGCCGGTACGTGGGACACTGGCTGCGCTCTCCAGCAGTTCCAGGTCACCATGCGACTCCAGGATGGTGACCTGCCTTTCGTGCAAAGTCTGGCCGATGATCCGGTGGTGGTTGAAGTTGACCCGCTGCCGGCTCAACTCAGGGTCGGAAGCCGCCACCACGGTCCCGACGTGATCGAGAATTGCACAGCTGTCATGGCCCGCCAGGGCGAAACGCCCCAGCTGGCGACTGAGGCTCTGCAAGCTGAGATTGCCGAACAGCACCCCATCGGCCAGCGGTATCGCCAGGGTGACGGAAGGTTCACCCGTCGCCAGTGAGACAAAGGTGTCGCTCCAGACCGGCTGGTCGATGGTGTTACGGTGCTGAAAAAACGCGTGCCGGGAGAAATCGAGAGCGCGATAATCCTCCCGGTTCAGGCCGATACTGGGGGCCAGGCCAAGGTTGCGCACGTGGTGGCGGTGGTCGAGCAGGTAAACCGTCTCGAATCGTTCCGAACGCTGGACGAGGGTCTGAAGATAGGCATCCACCGCCTCGGGACGGACGATCGTCCCTGCGGCGAGCGTATTGGCCGCCAGGCTCAGGTCGTATTCGGCCTCGGACAGGAACTGTTCGGCCGCCGCAGCGATCTCCCGGGAGAGGATCTGGTTGCGTTCGTAGATGTCGTCTTCCAGGTATTGGTGCAGCAGTGTGATCGCAATCACACCGAAGGCCAGGGGGGGCAGCAGGGCCACGACCAGAAAGTGCAGGGAGAGGGTGCGGTACAGGGTGGAGAGGAATCTCATGCCGTTAACCCGCGGTTGCCGCTGTGACGCACAGTCCGGCACGACCTGCCAGCGATAATGGTTTAGCGCGCCAGTGGCGGTGCCGGAGGCTGCTGCTGGTCTTCACTGCGGAGGCGGTCGATGTATTCCAGCAGTTCGCGCATGCGAAATGGCTTGCGCAGAACATCCATGGCCCCCTTTCGGCGGGCTTGCTCGAGGAGTGCCGATTCGCTGAAACCGGTCATCAGGACGATTCTGGCTTGGGGGGCGAAGTCGATGATTTCGGCAAGAACCTGTACGCCGTTCTTGCCGGGAAGCTTGACATCCATGAAAGCGATATCGTAGCTGCCGTCTCGAAACCTGCGAATGGCTTCTT
>JBFYXI010000027.1:0-17570 GCA_041310635.1 Desulfuromonadaceae bacterium
TCAGGGCGGCCGTTTCGAAGTCGAGCGGGTGATTAATGGTGACCATCTGCCCCTGGCGCATCAACTCCTTGATGAGATCGTTGGATTTGACGCCCATGCGTTTGGCCAGTTCACCGACGGTGATGACGTCGGTGATGCGGATCTTGCGCTTGATCGCTTTGGAAACGGTGATTTCGGTTTTCTGCGCGGCCCTGGGGGCTTTTTTCGATTTGCGGTAACGATCGCCCTGGTCGGGTTCGTAGACTTGCCGCTCCTTGCGGCGCGCGCCACCGGAACGGTCGTCCACAACATCGTCCCTACCCTTCTTCTTCTTGGTTCGGGCACGCCCGACCTCCTTGCCCGGCGCGGTGAGGTCAGGTGCAGGGGTCGTCGGCAGTCCCGGGCGCTCGGGACGGGTACCGGCGGGGCGCGGCGTCGCGGGACGATCGGGGCGAGGGCCACCGGGACGGTCGGGGCGCGTGGCACCGGGACGCTGTTCGGGACGGGCTCCGGCGGGGCGGACTCCGGCAGGACGGTCAGGGCGCGCGGATCCTGGACGCTGGTCCGGGCGGCCGCCTGACGGACGCTCGGCGCGCTGAGGCTCATAGACCGTCTTGGGCAGTTCCACTCGACCCAGGATCTTGGCGCGGGTTCCCGACTCCTTGGCCGGCGGCACGTAGGCGGCCTTTTCCTTGACTTCAGCCGGCGGTTCGCTTGGTGCAGGAGCTTCAGGAGCCGGCCCGGCGGCGGCAGCTACCGGAACCGCAGCTTCAGCTGCAGATTCCGGCGCAGGCGAGGAAGCTTCAGGCGCGGCCGGCGCGGGTTCGACGGCAACCGCTGGCGCAGGGACTGCCGGAGGCTCTTCCGGTGCGGCTACCCGGCTGACCCGGCGACGGATCAAGCCGGAGCCGATACGCTGCTCATCAACCTTGACTTCGGCGGAGGATGGAGCCTCGGCGGCTGCCTTGGCGGCCTCGAACTTCTTGAGATCGGCATCCTCAAGCACACTGGCATGACCCTTGACGTCGACACCGGCACGGTTGAGCTGATCGAGCAGCACCTTGCTGTCGACCCCCAGCTTTTTGGCCAACTCGCTAACACGAATCTTTGACATCAACTTTCCCCTGATATTTCCTGATACTTCTGCCATTCCCCAAGGAACGCCTCGGCGAGGTGCCCTTTCATCAATGCTGTCACACTGCGTTCGCCCCGGCCGAGCAGCTGTCCGAGTACGGCCTTGGTCGAAAAACTCACGCAAGTCACCTTCTGTCTGCGCGCCTTGCTAATAATCTTGTCCGCCACTCCGGCCGACACATCATCGGCAAGAATGACCACCGCCAGCCGGTTCGGCTGATCGAGCGCAGCGAGTACCAGGTTTCCCCCCGATATCACCTGGGAGGACTTGCGCGCCATGCCGAGCAGAGCTTCCAGCCGGTCCCACAGCGCTGCACACAGCTGCTCACGCAATTCTTCCGCGGCAGCGATCGGGGCGGTCGTCCGTAGGGCCCGCTCAAACTGTTTCCTGCTGACAGCCTGCCGGATGCAGGCAAGGCTCATGCAGGTGTAGGCACCGCGGCCGGGCAGCTTGTGCCGATAATCGACCAGCATCGTCCCTTCAGGGGTGCGCACGTAGCGCAGCAGCCGATCTTGGTCATGCACCTGTCGGCAACCCAGACAGGTGCGCTGCGGTCGTACCCGTTCCGTGGACAACAATCAACCCGCGGCCGGCGAATCCAGCTCAGCCCTGCGCGCCTCTCCGGCCCTCAGCACGGTAACCCGCGCTTCGCCGGCCAGCAACTGCTCGAGCTCGGCGGGGTCGCCGCACGTCTTGACCAGAGCGATCGCCTCCTTGGCCGGCAGCTCCGCAGAGTGCGCCCCGGTCGCCGTGCCCTCGGCAACTTCGGACCGCGAAGCCTCGGATTGCTCTTCCATCTCGATTTCCGCCGCACGCGTCTCGCTCATGATGTCGATCTTCCAGCCGGTCATCTTGGCTGCCAGGCGCACGTTCTGCCCCTTCTTGCCGATGGCCAGAGACAGCTGGTCATCGGGAACGATGATCTCCAGCGACTGTTCCTCGTTGTCGACGTAAACCCGCGTGACTTCGGCCGGCGCCAGGGCGGCACAGGCAAACCGGGCGATATCGGGGGTCCAGTTGATGATATCGATTTTTTCACCGCGCAACTCGGAGACCACATTCTGTACGCGCGAACCGCGCATGCCGACGCAGGCGCCGATCGGATCAACATCATGGTCGTGGGAAATGACCGCGATCTTGGCACGGCTGCCCGGTTCGCGGGCCACCGCCATAATCTCGACAATCCCCTCGGCAATCTCGGGAACCTCGAGACGGAACAGTTCGGTCAACAGTCCCGGGTGGGTCCGTGAGAGGATCACCTGCGGACCCTTGGTCGCCATGCGCACTTCGGCAACATAGGCGCGAACCCGGTCCCCCTGCCGGTAGTTTTCGCGGGGGACCTGCTCCCAGCGCGGCAGCAGGGCCTCGGCGCGACCGAGATCGACAATCAGGTCGCCTTTTTCATAGCGGCGCACGATACCGTTGACCAGTTGGCCAACCCGGTCTTTGAATTCGTTATAGACCCCTTCGCGTTCAGCTTCGCGAACCCTCTGGATGATCACCTGCTTGGCGGTCTGCGCGGCAATCCTGCTGAAATTTCCGGAATCCTCGAGCTTCATGCCAAGGGAGTCGCCAACCTGAACATCCGGGTCGGATTCGCGGGCTTCTTCGAAGTCGATCTCCTGGTAGGAATTCTGCACTTCGTCAACAACGGTGACGAACTCGTACAGCTCCACCTCTCCCGATTCTTCGTTGAAATGCGCCTCGAGCTCGCGAGTATTGCGGTATTTCTTGTTAGCCGCAGTCAAAACCGCGGCCTCCAGCGCCTGGACCAGGACCGAGCGATCGATCCCCTTTTCCTTGACCACCTGGTCGATGATGTGATTGAGGTTGACGTTCATGCCACTCCCCCTATGGTGTCGGCGCCACGTAATGATACACCGCAGACGCAATCAGAATTTTGGTTCAAGGTTGGCCTTTTCGATCTCATCCAGGTGCAGCGTGGCGATGCCGCCACGCTTGTCGACGAGGCGCAACCGCAGCTGCGTTCCATCGAGGCCGAGCAACTCGCCGACAAAGGTTTTGCGGCAATGCCCGCGCTGATCGGGGTCGAGCAGGTCGCGCGTCCTGATTCTGGCCAACTGTCCGGCGAATCGCACGAAATCCTCGGGTTTCTTCAACGGCCGATCGAGACCCGGCGAAGAGACTTCAAGCCGGTAGGCCGATTCGATCGGATCTTCCACCTCGAGGATGGCACTCACCTCGCGACTGACTTCGGCACAGTCGTCGAGGGTCACTCCGCCCGGCTTGTCGATGAACAGGCGCAGACACCAGTCGCGCCCCTCGCGCCTGAACTCGAGATCGACCAGTTCGATGCCGAGACCGCCGAGGATCGGCAGCACCAGGGACTTAATGCTAGAGTGGATCTCTGTCGCCATAACGCAACCATTCGGCAATAAAAAAAGCGAGCCTTGAAAGCTCACTTGCCAGTGAACAGCATAACATTAACTTTCTACCAGAAGAACAGACTGAAATGCAAGGATAAAATGTAAAATCACGCGATGCGCTCAAGCACGGTCAAACTCTCGATATGCCAGGTCTGCGGAAAAAGATCGAAAGGCTGGCTGGAGCTGACTGCGTAGCCATTGTGCACCAGCGGCAGCAAATCGCGCACCAGCGTGGCCGGGTCGCAGGACACATAAATAATTCGCCGCGGACCCAGGTCGAGCAGGTCGCGCACGACCTGATAAGCGCCGGTCCGCGGCGGGTCGAGGATGACCGTGTCAAAAGCTCCATGGCGCAAGGCCGCGCCTTCGGCCGGCTCGGCATGAAAGCTGACATTGTCGATGGCATGGCGTGACGCGTTGCCGACGGCATCCGCAATCGCCGGCGCGTAGCTTTCCACGCCGACCACGGCGCCGGCCCGGCGGGCCAGCGGCAGGGAGAAATTACCGACTCCGCAATAGAGATCGAGGAGCCGCTCGCTCCCCGACAGTGCGGCAGCGGCAACGACCGCCTCGACCAGCCTGCGGTTCTGAGCCGGGTTGACCTGGGCGAAACCGCCGGCACCGACCTGCAGCTGCACTGGCGGTTCGTCGACAACCATGACTAGGCCAGGCTCCCCCCATAGACGTTCTATGGTCTCCTTGCGCCCGCACTGGAGCGCCGCCGCAAACCCGCCCTGCCGGGCAATCGCCGGCAACCAGCCACGCAGGTCGGCACAGGCTTCCGGCAACCCATGCAGCAGCACGCTGACCGTCTCGTTGTCGCTGCAACTGATGTCGACCTGGGGGATCGCCGCCGGCTGAGGGGCTTTCGGCAGAGTCTGGCGCAGCAAGGCATAGCATGCCTGGATCGACGGCTTGGCCAGAAGACAGCGCGGCACATCCACCACATAATGGCTGCCCTGCCGGTAGAAGCCGGTCACGTAGCCCTGCTCAGCCTGCCGGCACTTGAACTGCAGGCGATTGCGATAATCCCATTCCGCAGGGGCCGCGACCAGCGGCCGCAGGACAGACGAAGGCGCGACTCCTGAGCGGAGCAACTGCTCACTGAACAGCCGCTGCTTCCATTCAGCCTGAACCGCATAGGGAAGATGCTGCCACTGGCAGCCGCCGCAACGGCCATAGACCGGGCAAGGCGGTGAGCGGCGCTCGGGAGACGCCTCGAGCAGCGCAACCAGTGCCGCCTCGGCATATTGGGAATGGCTGCGCGTAACCCGGCAGCGCACCCGGTCGCCCGGCGCCGTGCCGGGCACGAACACCGCCTTGCCGGCATGGCGTCCGAGACCACGGCCACCGAGGGTCAGTGTGTCGATCTGCAGGTCAAGCATCATTGTCATCCGGAACGCGCCGATCTGGTCGTTTCACTGGCCAGCAGCTTTGCCGGGCAGTCAGGTTGCGCCAGGTAGCGGCCGGCATGGCGGATGAAGTCGTCGACCAGGCGATTGCGCATGGCTGCCGTCTCGGCGCCGGGGACACCCATCCGTTCGAGTTGACGAACCAGCAACAGCGGCCCGTCCGGTGCCGGTATCTGCAGGCGGATTTCGACGCAGACCCGGTGATAGTCGCCGAAATAACGGTTGCTGCAATCGTGGAATGCCAGTTCGATACCGTTGGCGAGACGCTCAGTCCGGAAGATTTCCATCCTCGCCCTTCCCGCTCAGGCGGCGGCGCTCTTCGTCAATCCAATCGATCTGGCTGAGCAGCCCGCGCAGAATCCGCACTTCGCGAGGGTCGAGGGCGGCCCGCCCGAGAAACCTCCGGAAGGCCCGGAGGATATGATCGGGATTCTGTGGATCGAGATAATCGATGGCCCTGAAGGTGCCGCGCATGTGCGCGTACATATCCTCCAGCTGGTCGATGCTGGCTAGGCGGCGGCCGCTTTCTGGCGCTGTGCCGGCACCTTGAGTCCGGGAAATTTCATAGAGGCAGACAGCGACGGATTGAGCCAGGTTCATCGATGGCAGGCGGTCGCTGGTCGGAATGGTAATCAGGCGTTGGCAGAGGTCCAGCTCTTCGGTTTTGAGCCCCCGATCCTCGCGTCCGAAGACCAGGGCGACCTGCCCCCTGCTCAGGAGCGGCAGCAAGGCGCGGGCGGCTTCGTCAGGATGCAGCAGGTTTTCGCGATATTTGCCGAACCGCCGGGTGGTGCCGAGCGCGAAACGGCAGTCGGCCAAGGCCGCCGCCAGATCCGGGTAGACTTTGGCCGCTTCGAGGATCGGCGTAGCCTTGACCGCCATCTTGCGGGCGGCATCCTGCAGATGGTCGGTCAAGGGGGTGACCAGCCGCAGGTCGTCAACGCCGAAGTTGGCCATCGACCTGGCCACGGAACCGATATTGAGAGCGCCGCTCGGGGCAACCAGGACGACGCTCAAGGACGCAAGATTCATAGAGATTCACCAACCGATCAGCAGAGGTCGCCAAGCAGCCCCTGCAGCAGCGCCGCGCCAGCGATCGCCGCGGTTTCCGTACGCAGAATGCGCGGTCCCAGGCTGACCGGCAGGAAACCAGCCGTCCTAGCCGCGGCGACCTCCTCCGGGGCGAAACCTCCCTCCGGCCCGATCAGCAGGGCCACTCGCCCGGGCCGATGCCGCCCCAATCCGTCGGCCAGGGACCAGGTTTCCTCCCCCTCGTAGAGCATCAGCTTGAGTTCAGCCCTTCCGGCCAGGGCCAGGGCTTCGGCAAAGCCGCAAACAGCATACAGCTCGGGGAGCCGGGCACGGCGACACTGTTTGGCGGCACGCAGGATGACTTCCGGCCAGCGGCGGGATTTGGCCTGGTCGGCGTCACGCTCCGCCCGGGTGGCCGAACGCTGCGACTCGACCGGTACGACCCGCGATACGCCGAGTTCGGTCAATTTCTGCAGTACCAGTTCAAAGCGCTCCTTATCGGGGAGGGCTTGCAAGACCTCGATTTCCAGACGACTTTCCACCGAACGTCCCAAGCGGGCGAAGGGGACGCCGCGCGCATCGTCACCCAGCGCGGTGAGGCGCAGCCGCCAGCAGCCGCCTTCGGGATCGAGGGCGGTCAGAATTTCGCCGGGACGTACCGACCAGCAATCCAAGGCGGGCAAATTCGCGGCGCCGAGAGCAATCTCCTGCTCGACGACCGGCAGGCTGGGCAACCGCACGATGCTGCCTGAACCACCACCGTTAACGCATGACGGGTGCAAAGCCGGCCTCCCTGAAAGCCCGGAAACGGCTGCGCGAAGCCTCCCGCAGGGTGTCGTCATAGAGTTCGGCAAAATCGATGACCATCTGAAACTGGCGCATGAAATCAAGCGGGCACGGGCGGGCGGCGATCAGCACCCGGGCGCCGTTGGCATTCTCCTCGCGCAGTGTAACCACCACCGGTTCATCGAGGCATTCCACCGTGCCGTTGTCATAGGCGTGCGGCAGAAAAGACCCCTTTTTCCAGGTCCACAGGAACTGATCGAGAGTCACCCCCTGATTGTCATCCTCAACCACCACCAGCACCCGCTGGCCGCGCAGGTAAAACTCCTCGGCCAGTTCGCAGAGGTGACGGGCTTTCTCGGGGCTCTCCAGACGGACAAACTCGACACGGGTCACGGGCAGAAGTTCCTGAAGGTGCGGTTTTATGGCAAAGGGGCCAGGCCTTGCGGCCTGGCCCCTTGGAACTCTGGAGCGGGAAAGGGGATTCGAACCCCCGACTTCAACCTTGGCAAGGTTGCACTCTACCACTGAGTTATTCCCGCCTGCAACGCTCTGCAGCGCAGAGCGAAGGCGTTTATAGCAAATGCACCGGATTCCGTCAACCGTTTTTTTAGGTCAGCCGGCCGCCACCCGGCCGGACGGCTAGCGTGCTATCACCCGGAAAAACTTATAGAGGTAGTCGAAACCTGACCAGAGCGTCAGGACCAGGGCCACGCTGAAGAAAAACATGCCGAAATTATGCATGTTGACATGCAGCAGTTCCGAGCGCACCCCGAAAAACCAGTAGTAATCGTAATGCAGCAGCAAACCCGATATGGCCACCATCTGGTAGATGGTCTTGACCTTGCCGAGATCGCTGGCGTCGATGACGATTCCTTCCGAAGATGCAATGGAGCGCAGGCCGGTCACCACGATCTCGCGAGCCAGCAGCAGGAAAACCGCCCAGGCCGGCACGCGGTCAAGGGGAATCAACATAATCAGCGCAGCCATGACGATCAGCTTGTCGGCCAGCGGGTCGAGAAATTTACCCAGGACGGTGACCACGCCCCATTTGCGAGCCAGCCAGCCGTCGATGAAGTCGGTGGCGGCCGCAACTCCGAAGAGCGCAGCCGCCCAGAAACTGGCCTGGCGCGAATCGCTCAGCATGAGGATGACCAACAGGGGGATGGCGGCAACCCTCGCCAGGGTCAGAAGGTTGGGGAGGTTCAGCAGGCCCGAGCGCAGATTCATAAGAGCGTGTCACCGACCCGCCGATATTGCTCGAGATAACGGCGAACCCGTTGCACATATTCGCGGGTTTCCGTATATGGCGGAATCCCGCCGTGGCGGATCACGGCGTTCGGGCCGGCATTGTAGGCGGCCAGGGCCAGATCGATATTGCCGTTGAAGCGATCGAGCATCAGTCTCAGGTAATTGCTGCCGCCACGAATATTCTCGGCGGGATCGAAGGGATCGCGCACGTTCATCAGGCGGGCCGTATCCGGAATCAGCTGCATGAGCCCCTGGGCTCCCTTGTTCGACAGCGACTGCGGATTGTAGTTGCTTTCTGCCTTTATGACTGCCTTGACCAGGGCTTCCTCAAGACCATAGGTCCTAGCCTGGGTACGGATAATGTCGCGGTAGGAATGAACCAGTCGGCCGGTGCTGGCACTGGTGCTGCCTGACGGACCGATCTCCTTGCGGTAAAATGACCAGCTGCCCTTGGCGGGCCGGCTGGTATACTGGGGGGCATTGGTAAAGTGCACCACGCCGTTGGCATCCACGTGACGATAAATGTCAGCCCTGGCCGGGGCAACGACCGCAAGAAGCGACAGCAAGGCCAACGCGGACAGGGCAAGAACCAATTTAACGGGCATCCTTGGAGTTTCCATCGGCTTATATATAGCCAAAAAACTTCTGTATTTCAACTTATTTAGGTCAGGCAATCTGCTTGACATGGTGACACGCCCTCCGGATAATGAAAAGTAACTCAGACCTACCTCTTTCAACCTCATTGCAAGTTCCATTCCGAGGTGACCAATGAAACATGTCAGTGATTTCCTGGTGATCGGCAGTGGCATCGCCGGTCTGTCCTATGCGCTGAAAGTCGCCGCGCATGGCCAGGTGGCGCTGGTGACCAAGCGGGAGATCAACACCACGGCCACCACCCTGGCCCAGGGGGGGATTGCCGCGGTTGCCTCGACGGTCGACTCTTTCGTCGAACATATCCACGACACCATGGTGGCCGGCGCCTGGCTTTCCAACGAGGCGGTCGTGCGCATGGTGGTCGAGAACGGCCCGGCCGCCATCGACGAGTTGATCCGCCTTGGCGTCAACTTTACCCGTGGCTCCTCGGGCCAGTACGACCTCACCCGCGAAGGCGGTCACAGCCAGCGCCGCATCTACCACTCCAAGGACGAGACCGGCAAAGAGATCGAACGGGTCCTGGTCGAAGCCGTCAGAGCCAACCCGAACATCACGCTCTATGAATACCATGTTGCCATTGACCTGATCACCGAGGCGAAGCTGGCCCGGCGCCGGATCACGCCGAACCGTTGCCTTGGCGCCTACATCCTTGACACCCGGACCGGTGAAGTCGAAACCTTCGGCGCGTCGATCACCGTGCTGGCCACGGGGGGGGCCGGCAAGGTCTATCTTTATACCTGCAATCCGGATGTGGCCACCGGCGACGGCATTGCCATGGCCTACCGGGCCGGGGCAACCATCGCCAACATGGAATTCATGCAGTTTCACCCGACGACGCTCTATCATCCTCACGCCAAGAGCTTCCTGATCTCCGAGGCGGTGCGTGGCGAAGGTGCGATTCTGCGGCGGCGCGACGGCACCGCGTTCATGGAGGACTACCACCCGCTCAAGGATCTCGCCCCGCGCGACATCGTCGCCCGGGCCATTGACAACGAGATGAAAATTCACGGCGACGACTGTGTCTTCCTCGACATCACCCACAAGGATCCGGACTTCGTCAAGGACCACTTCCCGCATATATACGAAACCTGCCTCGGCTACGGCATCGACATGACCCGCGAACCGATCCCGGTGGTTCCGGCGACCCACTATCTATGCGGCGGGGTGCAGGTGGACAGCTGGGGAGAGAGCGACCTGGTCAACCTGTTTGCCGTCGGGGAAGTGGCCTGCACCGGGCTGCACGGTGCCAACCGCCTGGCCAGCAACAGCCTTTTGGAGGGTGCCGTCTTCGCTGCGCGTGCCGCGCAACGCTCCCTGGAGCATTGCGCGGAAGCACAGCCCCCCTTCCCCGCGATTGACCCCTGGGATACCTGCAGCGCCCGCAATAGTGATGAAGAGGTCGTGGTCGCCCACAACTGGGATGAAATTCGCCGCTGCATGTGGAACTACGTCGGCATCGTGCGCTCGACCAAGCGTCTGGTGCGCGCCCTTCGCCGGGTGCAGATGATCCAGGAAGAGATCGCCGACTACTACTGGGATTTTTACATCACCTCCGACCTGATAGAATTGCGCAATATCGCCACGGTGGCCGAACTGATCATCCGCTGCGCCCTCAAACGCCAGGAGAGCCGCGGCTTGCACTACACCATCGATTATCCCGATACCGACGACATCCACTGGAAGAAAGACACCCTGATCAGGAAAACCTTCTGAATTGTGCCGGCAGGGTTGACGGAAACCGACCAGCCCGCCGGCCGGGAGCGGCATGTGACCATCGACAACTACCGCGAGGAGATCGACCGGCTCGATCGCGAGCTGTTGCGTATCTTCAACGAGCGCGCAGCCCTTGCCCTGCAGATCGGCGAGATCAAAAAGGAGCGGGGACTGCCGGTCTACGACCCGGAGCGCGAACGGCGCATCTTCGAGGCAATGACCGCCGTCAACCCGGGACCGTTGGAAAATGACGCTATCGTAAGGCTTTTCGAACGTGTCATTGACGAATCGCGGCGCCTCGAGCGCATCCGCACCAGGGGGAGATAGACATGCTGATCGTCATGAAAAAGGGGGCCAGCGAGGAACAGAAGCGCCAGGTCAAACAGTATCTGGTGGAACACGATTTCGACTTTCACCAGTCAACCGGCGCCGACCGCACCATCATCGGCGTTATCGGCGACACCCGCAGCATCGACCGCACAGAGCTGGAACAGCTCGACGGGGTGCATGTGGTCTTTAAAATTCCGGAAGGCACCCCATGACGACTCCGGAGCACCTGTACCAGGAGCTGCACCACCAGTTCGGCACAGAAATCGCCGTCAGCGACTGGCTGGCCATCGACCAGGCGCGCATCGCCGCCTTTGCCGCGGCAACCGGCGATACCCAGTGGATCCACATCGACCCGGAACGGGCGCGCCGCGAGTCCCCCTACGGTACCACCGTGGCCCACGGCTTTCTGACCCTGGCGCTGCTCCCCTTCCTGACCGGCAGCAACTCCCCTGATTACTTGCTCCGCCACTTTCCCGGCATGCGCCTGCGCATCAACTACGGACTGAACCGGCTGCGCTTCCCGGCGCCGGTCAAATGCGGTGCGCGCATCCGGGCCCGCACGGTCCTCCAGGGGGCAACTCTGCTCGACTCAGGACTGGAAGTCGTCTACCGCTTTACCGTGGAGATCGAGGGCGACGACAAACCGGCGCTGGTGGCCGACCAGGTGGTACGGCTCTTTCCCTGAAGCCCTGGCCCAGGTCGCTGCCAAGCGCTCCAGGGCCGGCTCATCGTTCTCCGGAATAACGCCGGTCCGGACGGACCAGCCAGAACAGCGCAATTGTTGCCAGGGCGCCGAGGGTGTCGGCGAGCATGTCCTTCTGCGCATCCCAGACATCCCCCTGTGCGCCGAGAAACTCGACCCCTGCCCCGCCCCCCAACACCTCGGCAAACCACCACTCGAGGATCTCATAGCCGGCTGCGACGCTCATGATGAAGAACACGCCGAGACAGCTGGCCAGGACCGGTCCGCACCAGCGCTTGCGCGTCGCCAGTTCGGCCAGCGGGTAGGCATAGAAGCCGACGGAAAAGTGACCGATGCGGTCGAAGTGGTTGCGCTCGAACCCGAACAGCTCGGTAACCCAGACGAATGGTACGTTGGCGAAGGTGTAGTGCCCGCCGACCGTGTGCCAGAACAGCCAGAAGGCCATCAGCGAGTACGAGAGGTTGCTGAAGCGGAAATCGTTGAAAGTCACGACCAGCAGGGCGAAGACGATCACCACCGGGATCACCTCGGCGACCCAGACATCGCGCGACGCCGGCTCGATACCGAGAATGACGAAGACGATGACGAAGACCACCGCCAGGCCATGCGGATACCAGGCGGACGGGGCAGAGGGCAGGATGCCGGCCGGAGTACCCATGGCTAGCGCTTGACCACGGCTTCGACCGCACCGCCCGCGGTGCGCCAGGCCTCGAACCCGCCGTCGATGTGGCAGAGGTTGGTCAGCCCCATGACCTGGGCAACCTGGGCGGCCAGGGCGGAGCGCCAGCCGAGATTGCAATAGAGGACAAACCGTTTCGGCTCGGTAAACAGGGGTTTGTGATAGGGGCTCTCCGGATCGATCCAGAATTCGAGCATGCCGCGCGGCACATGCACGGCCCCGGGGATCTTCCCTTCCCGCCAGAGTTCGCGCACGTCACGCAGGTCGACGAACACGATCTCCGGCGTGCCGGTCAGGGCCAGCGCCTCTTCAGCCGTGATCGTCTCGATCTCGGCCTCGGCCCGGGCCACCAGCTCCTTGTAGCCAACCTTGAGCTTCATCACGCGCCTCCTGTCCCGTACAAGCCGTTAGCGGCACCCTGTCAGGGGGAAATGTTTACACCACGTCGCTATCGGCTATCATAACAGAAAGCTGTCGCAAAGGAGAGCATCATGCCCAAGGCAATCCGCATGCATACCACTGGCGGGCCTGAGGTCCTGCAATGGGAAGAAGTAACGCTCGGCGACCCGCAACGGGGTGAGGTGCACCTGCGTCACACTGCCGTCGGTCTCAACTACATTGACATCTACCACCGCACCGGCCACTACCCGCTGCCGGGCGGTCTGCCGGCTACGCCCGGCATGGAAGGGGCCGGCGTGGTGATCGCCGTGGCTCCGGATGTCAGCGAGTTCCGCCCCGGCGATCGGGTGGCCTATGCCGGCATGCCGCCGGGTGCCTATGCCGAGGAACGGTTGATGCCGGCCCACCGTCTGGTCAGGATCCCTGACGCCATCACCGACCGGCAGGCGGCAGCCATGATGCTGCAGGGAATGACCGCGCAGTATCTGCTGCGCCGCACCTACCGGGTGCAGCGCGGCGACGCTGTCCTGATCCATGCCGCTGCCGGCGGCGTCGGCCTGATTGCCTGCCAGTGGGCCAAGCATCTCGGCGCCACGGTGATCGGCACGGTCGGGTCGGAGGAGAAGGCCGACCTGGCCAGAGCCCATGGCTGCGACCATCCCCTGCTCTACCGCGACACGGATTGGGTGGCGCAGGTCAGGGAACTAACCGCCGGCGAGGGGGTCGCCGCGGTCTATGACTCGGTTGGGCGCGACACTTTCATGAAATCGCTCGATTGCCTGCGCCCGCTGGGGATGCTGATCAGTTTCGGCCAGGCCTCCGGGCCGGTGCCCCCCTTCGATCCGGGGGTACTGGCAGTCAAAGGCTCGCTTTTTCTGACCCGCCCTACTCTGATGACCTATACGGCCAGACGCGACGACCTTCTCGCCAGCGCCGCCGAATTGTTTGCGATGGCCATGTCCGGTGCGGTGAAGATCGAAATCAACCAGAGCTATCCTCTTCGGGAGGCATCCCGGGCGCACACCGACCTGGAGGTGCGTCGCACCAGCGGCTCCACGGTTCTCATCCCTTGACGACTCTGCAGACAGGGAGGGCCCGCCAGTTGACGGGCCCTCCCTGTCTGCAGCAATGGATGTGTCACTTCCTGCCTATAAATGAACACGACCAGTTCACAGGCAGAAGTAGAAAGTTGCGCCGCCGCCATCTTTTCCCTCCGCCCAGATGACCCCTCCATGGCGATCGATAATGCGCTTCACGGTGGCCAGACCAATTCCCAGTCCTTCATATTCGCTTTGCAAGCGCTGAAAAGCATCAAACAGTTTGCCGACATCGCTGGGGCCGAAACCAATCCCGTTATCCTGGACGTAGAAGGTCTTCTTCCCCTGGATGTCCGTTACGCCGAATTCGATCTTTGCGTGAGTTTTCCGGGATGTGTACTTCCAGGCATTGCCCAGCAGATTGTCCAGAACAACCCGCATCAGACGACTGTCGGCATCTGCAGTCAGTCCCTCTGCGATGGCAAAGGTTACCGCGCGATCGGGCTCCAACCCCTGGAGATTTGCGGCAACCTCTTTGGCCGTTGCAGAGAGATCAACCGCTTCCCGCGATATCGGGTAATCCTTGAGAAGTGAAAATTTAAGGAGAGTGTCAATCAGTTGATCCATGCCGAGAGAACTGTCATGGATTTTGCGGAGGTCTCGCCGACATTCATCGTCAAGGTTTATGGCGCAGCGTTCCTGAACAAGTTCGCAGTAACCGATGATTCCGCTCAGCGGTTTGCGCAAATCGTGGGAGACGGTGTAGTTGAATGCTTCCAACTCCTTGTTGGCGGCTTCCAGTTCGCTGGCCCGGGAGGTGAGTTCTGCAGCCAGGGTTGCAATTTTTTCCAGTGCTCGCTTGTAGCGAAGGCCAAAGTAGACTGTCAGCCAGAGCGTGCATATGGCCAGCAAGCGATTCAGCAGCGCGAGGTGCGGGTTGTTGACCCAAACCGAAATGTTGAAGTAGGCCAGCAGGATCAAAACCGAGCAGAGGCCGGTGAAGAAAAACGTGGGGGCTGGTTTCAGCCTCCACAACGAGAGCATCAGCGGCGGTATGTACAACAGCCACACAGCTATGCCTAATGGCAACATAAGGTCGACGGCAAAAATGCCGGCGATGGCCAGTACAACTATCGAAACAACGCTTGGAAAGTTCACTCAGAGTAACGGACCTGTCAGGTCAAACGGTGACCACATCAAAGTCGGGTGGATCGAGAATCGCCCGCTTGACACTGCATTGATTGATCGCACGGATAATGGCTCGACGATACTTTTCGGGAAACCCGGGGGGTAGCTGGACAAGCAGTCTGATCCGGGTCAGCCGATGCTTTTCAATATCCCGTTCGGTTTCCAGAAAGAGCTTGAGCCCTTCGTTCGGCAGTTTGCGTTCCTGGCAAAAGCGCAGGGCATAAAAGCCGGCGCAGGTTCCCAGCGAGGCCAGAAAAAGATCGAAAGGCGCCGGCGCCTGGTTTTCCCCGCCGTTGCCTTTCGGCTGATCGGTACGGACGCAGAAACCATCGAAATGGGCGTTGACAGCAACACCACCGGGAAATGTGATTTCCATGGCAAATCCTCTCGGTCAATCTGGCAACTGGCATGAGAAGACATGTAAAACGGGGCCCCCATCGGAATGAGAGCCCCGTTTTTTTACAGTCGAATATACCTCAAAATCTCATTTATAAGCAAAACCTACACCGGCAACTGCGCCGGCTACCAGCTACGCACCGGACCCGAGTCTATGTGCACAAACCCTCTCTGCGGATAGTAGCCCACGCCACCTTCACGCAGCGACAGGGCCGCAGCCCGCAACTGTTTGATCGGGACGCTGGGGAGGCGCAAGTCGAGTGCCTTGGCCTCGATGTGCAGGCTGTGTTTGGCAACTCGCCGGCTGCGGTTGCGCAACTGCTTGTTGGTCATTTCCGAGCGAAAGCCGGAGAAGATTTCGAAGGGCTGGTTCTTCTCGATCTTGCGGCTGATGGCGAAGGCTTGATCAATCACGGCCGGATCGAAGGGGAGCACTTCGTCAGTACGGTGATCACGTAACAGATAGCTGATTTCGTCCAGGGCTTCCTTGATATAGTTGCCGTCCTGCCAATAGACGAATTTGGAAAGCATTTCACCGGTATGGGCATTGTAAAGGCTGATGGTGCGTTCCGGAAGATCGGCGAGCGCCTTGCCGACCTTGGCCCAGGCCTGCCAGGGAGCGAGCAGCATCGCCGAAGCCACCAGGCCGGCCTTGAGCACCTGGCGGCGGGTGGGGATCGCCGAAGAGAGAAAATCGCAGGTGGTTTTGAGCGAGTTGGGCATGAGGACAACCTTCCGAACGAGATGATTTGCTGTCGCTAACATGACAGCAAGGGTCGTTCCAATCGGGTTTTCCTACCCCAAAAATCCAGTCGAAAGCAACCTAAAAATTACTAACAAATGAAATGTATATTATAATTCAGTAGGTTAACCTGTTAACCATGGGCAGGCGTCGATGCCTCGCATTGATCTCCGCGGCGCAGACGGCACCGGCGGCCAACCAACCGTCAGGCAGATAGCCGCAGGAAGTGACAAAAATTCGTACTGGCGAGTCGTGACTTCAGGTGAGCTTGAAAGCGATCGTCAGCGACACCTGATATTCGGAAATCTTGCCGTCGTCATCGATGTGACCGCGGATCTCCTTCACCTCGAACCAGGACACCTTTTCCAGCGATTCGTGGGCGCGACTGACCGCAGTCTGGATTGCGCTTTCGATGCTGTCCGTTGCGACACCGATCACTTCGATCTTTTTGTAAACGCGCTCCTCCCCATAAGACATGTGACACCTCCGCGTTTGGATTTTGACCATAAGCTTAGCAGAGCGGCAGGATTTGACCAGCTTGAGAGATCGCTAGGGGAGGCTGCTGTACTTTTCGCGATGAATCCGGTCGAAGGGCAGCGTGGCGAGGGGATGCCCGTGCCTGGTTTCCGCCGGGTAGCCGATGCCGACGATGCAGTCGACCGAAAACTGTTCGGGGAGACCGACCACCTCGCGCACATAGGCCTCGGCCGCGCGGCCGTCACCGTGCGGCCGCAGGCGAATCTGCGCCCAGCAACTGCCCAGGCCGAGCGTGACTGACGTCAGCTGCAGAATGATAGCCGCAATCGCACAATCCTCCACCCACACATCGCAGCGCCGCTGATCCGCGGCAATGACGATGGCCAGGGGTGCTCCGGCCAGAAATTCAGCGCCATGGGGCTTGGCCCGCCCGAGCGCCTGGAGTTTGTCGGGATCGGTCACTACGACGAACTCCCACGGATTGCGGCCACGGGATGAAGGTGCACGCAACAGGGCTTCGATCAGCAGTTCGATGGTTTCGGCATCCACCGGGCGCTGTTGAAACTGCCGGATACTGCGACGTTTTCTCAGAACGTCGAGCATAGAGGTGGCCTCAGGCTCTCTCCAGGTAGCGTCTGATCACGTCAAGCGACTCCGTATCGGTCGACGTGATTTCGACACCAAAACCCTGGGGGAGATTCAGGTTTTTGCGCGGGAAGCCCTGATTCACCCAGGTAATCTTCCCTCTGGCCCGCAACCGGTGCGGGCTGACAGTCGGCAAACTGAAACTCAACTCGATGATTTTCTGAGGAGGGAGCTCGTCACGGCTTTCGACATAAAGGCCATTCATGCTCAGATCGATGCCGCGCCCCCGGTAATTCCTGCCGGCGACACTGAAGTCGACGGTCATCTGGCAAGGCACCCGCCGTTCGCGGCGTTCAATGTGGTACAGGTAGCGGTGACCGAGGTTGAGAAAATCTTCACGGCCAAACGGCTTCTTCAGACAGTCGTCACACCCTGATGCCCTGACCTCTTCCTCCCTGGCATCACGATCGGGAGTAAAAATCAATAGTACCGGGATGTTGGCGAGCTGTGGCTGGATTTTAAGCTGGCGGCAGGCTTCGATCCCCGATATGCCGGGCATCGCCACATCCATGTAAATCAGGTCGGGGCGCTCCCGGCCCGCCGCATCGACTGCCTCCTGTCCACTTTCGGCAAACAGCAGGGTAACCGGAGTACGCCGGAAATAGTCGCGCATGACATCCCGAAAAAA
>JBFYXI010000031.1:0-7775 GCA_041310635.1 Desulfuromonadaceae bacterium
CCACCGAAGAGCTCAAAAAATGGTTGGATGAAGGGAAAAAACCCTTGATTGTCGACACCATGCCCTACGCAGACAGCTTTGCCAAGGAGCACATCCCCGGGGCGGTGCACTTCGAGTTTCCCATCGAGGAAGTTCATGAGCTCGACGACCAGACCCGCGAGGCCTATCTCAAGCTACTCGGTCCCGACAAGGATCGCCTGCTGGTGGTGTACTGCGGCTTCACCAAGTGCGGACGCAGTCACAACGGCGCCCTGTGGGCCAAGCGGCTCGGCTACACCAACGTCTTCCGCCACCCCGGCGGCATCAAGGCCTGGGGGCAGGCCGACTACCCGATCGGCAAGGTCCGCTGAGCGGTGAGGGAGCGGATTACGACACTTCCCGGAGCAGGGTTGCTGCGGCAACCGGGGCCGGCTTTTGGCAAGGTTTGACATCAAGGGCCCCACGGCAGTCCGTGGGGCCCTTGTCTCGGTAGCGGTGACCAGCGGCGAGGGTTCGGCCGGATGACCGGCTGCGCCCCGAAGGGTCAGTGCAGGGCGCTGACGCGCAGCGGCCGGGCCGGGCGCGGCATGGCGATGTTGCGTTGCCTGAGGGCCTCGATGTCGGCCAGCGCCACCTCGAGGTCGAGATCGCGATGGTAGAGATCGGTCCGCAGCTGCACGGTGCCATCCGCAGCCACCCAGGCGGTCCAATACTGAAGGTGGGTTGGCACCGGGCTGATGCCGACCTGCATCGGTGAGGTCCTTGCCAGGGCCTCCTGCAGGCGCTCCTCGCTCCACCCCGGCAGGCCGAGCAGCAGATAGCGGGCCAGTTCCACCGGCCGCTCGATGCGGATGCAGCCGGAGCTGAAGTTCCGCCGGCTGCGGTCGAACAGCGCAGGTTCATTGGTGTCGTGCAGATAGACGTTGAACTGGTTGGGGAACATGAACTTGACCCGGCCCAACGGATTCCACGGCCCCGGGTCCATGCGCAATTCACCGGGGAAGCGCTCGGCAGTGACTCTGTGCCAGTCAATCCCGGCGAGTTCCTCCTCGCTCATGGCCCGCCCCGAGGAACGGATCACGCGGAAGTGGTTTTTCTTGAGATAGTCCGGGTCCTTCCTGATCGCCGGCAGCTTGTCCTCGCGCAGGATCGTCGCCGGCACTGTCCAGTAGGGCGCAAACTCCAGGTAGGTCATCTGGGCGGTGAACACCGGGGTCTTGCGGTACGGCGTGCCGACGATCACCGGCATGGCCAGCACCACCTCGCCGGCCTCCACCACTTCCAGCGAGTAGTCGGCAATGTTGACGCGGATATGGCGCTTGCCGAGGTCCCGTGCCAGCCAGCGCCAGCGTTCCAGATTCAGTTCGATCTGGCGGATGCGCGCCTCGACCGGGACATTCATGGCCGCCACGGTACGCCGGCCGACTACGCCGTCCGGCTCGAGGCCATGCCGAGCCTGGAAGAGCTTGACCGCCTGCAGGGTGGTCGGCCCGAAGGCATTCCGTTCGAAATCGACGGGTGCGGCGAGTTCTCCGGTCACCAGCAGGCGCGCCCGGATTCCCGGCATGCGCGGATCGATATCACCGGGATGCAGGCTCTCTCCGCCCGGAACCCGCGGCCAGCCACCGCGCGCCGCCAACTGCCGGTAGTAGTCTAGAGCGGCCAGCAGTTCCCGGTAGCCCTCGTGCGGCGGCGCCAGTTCGGCGAGCAACCGCCCCAAGCTGTCTCCCTCCACCGCCGGGGCGAGCAGTTTGGCCAGGTCGATTTTGCGCCGGCGCGCCCGCCAGTCGACGTGGGCCAGGGCCGGGTCGACCCGGCCTTCGACCAGGTGTGTGCCGTAGCCGAAAAAAGCCTGGGTGAGCAGCACGTCGAGCAGCGCCGCCTCGGCAGGCGCCAGCCTCTCGGCGCGACGCACCAGTTCGGCGCGAAAGCCCATCAGCCGGTCGATCGGCTCGAGGAGGTAATCCTCGCCGCACAGGCCATGCTCGGCGGCGGAGCGCAGGCGTTCGACCAGGGCATGCGCCGCGATCCGCAACCCGCTCGTGCCTTGCCAGAGCGGCTGGTTGCCCCGCGCCCGGTAGAAGTCGGCAACTTCCTGGCTGATCGGTACCGTCTGCTCGCCAGCGGCATCCGCCGGCAGAGCCGCCGCATGGTCGATGAGACTGGAAAGCTGGCGGGTGACCTCCTCGAGAGCAGTACTGCCCGAGGTGGTCGCCTGCACCGGAACGGCAGCCAGCCCCAGCAGCAGGGTCAGCACGCCGGTGATCCATCGGCCCTTGCGGTTATCCATGCGCAAAATAGGCATCTGCTCGCCTAGCGGATCCAGACGGTCTGGATGTTGACGAATTCCTTGATCCCGTAATGAGAGAGCTCGCGGCCGAAGCCGGAGAGCTTCACCCCGCCGAAGGGAAGGCGCGGGTCGCTCTTGACCATGCCGTTGACGAACACGGCGCCGGCCTCGATCCGGGCGGCAAAGGCTTCGCCAGCGGCGATATCACGGGTCCACACCGAACCGCCCAGGCCAAACGGGGTGTCGTTGGCGATACGCAGGGCATCGGCGGCATCGGTTGCACGCAGTATCGAGGCCACCGGACCGAACATTTCCTCGTCGTAGGCCGGCATGCCGGGCGCGACATCGACCAGGATGGTCGGCGGGTAAAAACTCCCCGGGCCATCGAGGGGCCGGCCGCCGAGCACAAGCTTCGCCCCTCTGGCCACCGAGACCTCGACCTGGGCATGCAACTCGTGCAGCAGGTCAGCGCGCGCCAGGGCGCCAACCTGAGTCCGATCGTCAAGGGGATCGCCCATTACCAGGGCCGCCATGTGGGTGGTGAGCTTCTCCAGGAATGCGTCGTAGACCGGGTTTTCGACGATGAAGCGCTTGGCGGCGATGCAGCTCTGCCCGGAGTTGACGCAGCGCGCCCGGGCCGCCACCTGCGCCGCCTCGTCCAGGTCGGCGTCGGCCAGCACCACGAAGGGATCGCTGCCGCCCAGTTCCATGACCGTCTTCTTCAGCATCTCTCCGGCCTTGGCAGCGACCTTGCGCCCGGCAAGGTCGCTGCCGGTCAGGGTGACCGCCTTGACCTCGGGGTGCTCGATCACCCGTCCGACCTTGCCGGAACCGATCATCAGGGTACGGAAAACGTTGGCGGGGAAGCCTGCCTTGATGAACACCTCTTCGACCTGCAGGGCGCAGCGCGGCACGTTGGAGGAATGCTTGAGCAAGCCGGCGTTGCCGGCCATCAGCGCCGGCGCGGCAAAGCGAAACACCTGCAGGAACGGGAAGTTCCACGGCATGACCGCAAGGATCACGCCCAGGGGACGATGCGCCACATAGGACCTGGCCGCGTCGCTGGCGATCACCTCGCCGGCCAGAAACCCTTCGGCGTGATCGGCGAAGAAATCGCAGAACAGCGCGCACTTGCTGATAATCTCGCTGCGCCCTTCGCTGATCGGCTTGCCCATCTCCAAGGCGATGGTCCGGGCGTAGCTCTCGGCATTGTCACGCAACACCTCGGCCGCCCGTCTCATCAGGCGCGCGCGCTCGGCGAAGGAGGTCTCCCGCCACGCCAGCCAGGCCTGTTGAGTCTGACCGATGACCTCGTCAACCTGCTGATCCGACCACTCCTGGAAGCTTTCCAGCCGTTCGCCGGTGGCCGGATTGATCGATTCGAGAGCCATTTCATTATTCCTGTCAAAGGTCAGCGGTCCGGCACGGCCAGCTGTTGCAGATCGGGTTACTCTGCCCAATTTCACCGCCAATTGCAAGCCGTTCCCCGCTGCCGCAAGCCGTTGCGCGGCGCAAACGTTTACCACTTTACGGCTTTTCTGTGTTAGTCTTCGCAAATTATGGTCAGCTCTCCCGGCTGTTCCGTAAATATTCCACGGAAATGGAGTCATCTATGGATTGGCCGACCCTCGGCGCAAAGCTTGGCCTGCGCGGGCCGCGCTGGCACTGGCGCCTGATGCGCTGGGAGCGGGCCTGGCGGGAGATGCTCCATGGCGGCCAGGCCGAGTCCAGCACACCAGCCACCTGGACCATCCTGGCCATCAACCTGGTGGCGTTCAGCCTGATGTTGATCCACGGCGCCATGGCCGGGCAGGGTCTGCAGCCACTGTTCAGCCCCGACGTTTATCTGCTTGTCCATTCAGGCGGCCAATATTGGCCGCTGGTCCTGAACGAGGGGGAATGGTGGCGCTGCCTGACCTACGCCTACACCCACGGCGGCCTGATTCACCTGGCCTTCAACATGATGGTCCTCTATCAGGTCGGTCCGGCCATCGAGGGGGAGGTCGGCACGCCACGCTTCGTCACCCTCTACACCCTGACTGCCCTGACTGCCACTCTGGCCGGCCTGTTCTGGCACCCGGTCACTCCGGTGGTCGGGGCCTCGGGCTCGATCTTCGGCCTGATCGGCTTCGCCATCGTCTACTATCACCGGATCGGCGGTCCGTCAGCCCACCACCTGCGTAATTTCATGGTGCGCTGGGCGGCCTTCGCCTTCATCTTCGGCCTGCTGGTCGGCGCCGACAATGCCGGCCACCTGGGCGGCGCCGTGGGTGGTGCCGCCGTCGGCGCCGTGCTGCCTCTAGGGATGCGCGGCCGGCACACGCTCAGGCCGCTGTTCAACGCCCTCGGTGCGCTGTGCATCGCTGCCACCTGCGTCGCCCTTGCCATGCTGGTCTTCTCCTGGGTCGGCGGCGGACTGTTGCGCTGACGGCCATGACAGACCCGAGCGGCCCCCCCGGCTCACGACCCGCGGACGACCCGGACAGGCCGACAATGACCGCCCCAAAGAGGCAGCAAAGATGAACAGGGAGAAGTTTCCCGTCACCCCGGCCGTCCGTTTCCTGCGCGAGCACAAGGTGACCTTCAGCGAACATCTGTACCCTTACCAGGAGCGAGGCGGCACGGCGGTCTCCGCGCGCGAACTCGGGGTCGACGAGCATGCTGTGGTCAAGACTCTGGTCATGGAGGACGACCTCGGCAAACCGCTGCTGGTGCTGATGCACGGCGACCGCGAGGTATCGACCAGGGAACTGGCCCGCGCTCTCGGCGCGCGCAGCATCCACCCCTGCACCCTCGAGGCCGCCAATCGCCACACCGGCTACCTGGTCGGCGGCACCTCCCCCTTCGGCACCAGGAAAACCTTACCGGTCTGCCTGGAGAGCAGCATTCTCCCCCTGGAGAAGATCTACATCAACGGTGGCAAGCGCGGCTTTCTGGTCGGCATCGACCCGCGGGAGGTCAGGCGACTGTTGCAGCCGACCCTGGTCGAGGTGGGGATAACGAAATGACAACTCATCTGCGGGGAGAGGGCGATGGATCTGGATGAGCGTTTTCAACGGGCGGCCGGCGCGATCCGCTCGGCCAGGGCGCTGGTAATCACCGCCGGAGCCGGCATGGGGGTCGATTCCGGCTTGCCGGACTTCCGCGGCAACGAGGGGTTCTGGAACGCCTACCCCCCCTACCGCCGGCTCGGCCTCTCTTTTATCGAGGCCGCCAATCCCGGCCACTTCGAGCGGGACCCGGCCTTCGGCTGGGGATTTTACGGCCACCGCACCAACCTCTACCGGTCCACGCAGCCGCACCGCGGCTTCTGGCTGCTGCAGGAATGGGCCGACCGCTTCGGGCAGGATGCCTTCGTGGTCACCTCAAACGTCGACGGCCAGTTCCAGAAGTCCGGCTACCGCGAGGACCAGGTCCTGGAGGTGCACGGCTCGATTCACCACCTGCAGTGCCTGGCCCCCTGCACCCACGCCATCTGGGACAACCGGGAGGAAATTCCCGTTGACGAAGCGACGATGCGCGCCAGCCACATTCCGCAGTGCCCCCATTGCGGTGGGGTGGCCCGTCCCAATATTCTCATGTTCGGCGATTGGTCGTGGCTCGCCGACCGCACCCGGGGACAGGAAATGCGCTTCGACAGCTTCTGCGCCCAGCACCGCGGCGAGCCGCTGGCGGTCATCGAAATGGGCGCCGGCACCGCCATCCCCACTATCCGCCATGCCAGCGAACAACTCGGCCAGGCCGCCAAAGCCACGGTAATCCGCATCAATCCCCGCGAACCGCAGATCGGCGGAGGGCACATTTCTCTGCCGTGCGGAGCACTGGCCGGGCTCGAGGGAATCAAGAGGGCAATGGAAATCGCTTAGTCCCGGAGGAGCCATAGACACGCAAGAAACCTTCTCCCGCTCCCCGCATAAAATCTGACGCTGCAGCATGTTTCCGCCATACACCCCCGCCGTGCCCTGAAAACCCCATTGATTTCATTAAATTACAGAGTCGGTCAGGATTGGCCGCGGCGCAGCCGGGGGGCTTTGCCGCATGTTTTCAATATACGTCGCCATGGCAGGGCGTCCCGGTCCTCCCCCGGGACAGAGGAATAAAAGCACATGATATCAACCACTTAAATGAATAGAAAAAAAGTCCGCAAAGCTGGCACGTCGCATGCAACGTTATGATGTCAAATACCTAACCACACCCCAGAAGGGAGAACGGTCATGAAAAACACGATGAGAGGACTCGGTTGGATGGTGGTTTACAGCGCCTCGGTCGCCTATGCCGCCCCGGGCAGCGAAGGGGAAGGGATCAGCTACCTCGGCTACCTGTTCCTCGGCTTCTTTGCCCTGATCGTCGTCAGCCAGCTGGTGCCGGCCTGCATCCTGTTCTACGGCATGGTCAAGGGCGTGTTCTCGTCACGCACCGACAGCGTGTCGTCCCGCAACTAGACAGACGTCAGGACCCTCGCGGAGGACACCATGAACGCGCACGGACTGCTCATCGTCGACGAAGACGTGACCACCAGGAAACAGATGGCGGAGATGTTCAGCGACGCCGGCTATCAGGTGAGCGCCCCGTCCTCGGTGGCCGATGCGCTGGTCGGGATCCTCAAGAAGACCGTCAAGGTGGTTTTGCTGAGCACCCGCTTCGACCAGCTGCTGGCCACCGAGCTGATCCCGCTGCTCAAGCAGTGCAACCGCGACCTGACCATCATCCTGGTGGCCAGCGAGCTGCCCCTGGCGCTGCTGCGCCGGGCCCGCAGCGAAGGGATCTTCTACCATGCCCTCAAGCCGGTGCAGCCCGGGGATGAAGAGGAGCTCTGCCAGGCCGTGAAGTGTGCCTTTGACAAGGCCAACCACCCAAACCATTGACAGCGTGCCCGACGCAACCACGGGCACCCTCACCACGCATCGAGGAGGCTACCATGAACACCCTGCGCACCCTGACCCTGACCCTGGTTTTGGCCCTGGCTTCCAGCCTGCCGGCTTTCGCCGCCGCCGTCGACACCAGCCGGACCTACTCGAGCGGCTTGCTGATCGGCCTCTTCCTGGCCTTCTGCGCCCTGCTGGTGGTCGTGCAGCTGGTGCCGTCGATCATGCTGCTGGTCGGTTTCGTCAAGGGGCTGGCGCGGCGCAGTGAGCCCAAGGCCGCCGTCGCCCACCAGAACGCCAAGTCCTGAAACCACACGCCCCGGAGGAGGTGAGGAGATGAACCTGCTAGACCACATCGGCGAATGGCACCAGGTCTACACCCTGGTGGATTTCTACCAGTACATCAAAGGGGTCGAGTATCTGATCTGCCTGGCCTTCTTTATCAGCTTCCCCATGTTCTACCGCTACCTGCACCGGTCATCGGACGAACAGAGCCATTGAGCAAGGTTTTCCCACCCCTCAAGGGGCGGGAAAACCTTCTCGTCTTTGGCTATCTGAAAGAATAGCAAACCGCACTGGGCAAGGCGTCGGCGATTTTATCGTGGTTCGTCTTGCCCGGTGTGTTGTTCACGAAGTGGGTT
>JBFYXI010000268.1:0-20233 GCA_041310635.1 Desulfuromonadaceae bacterium
TCATCGGTGACCGTCAGACCGGCAAGACCGCGGTGGCTACCGACGCCATCATCAATCAAAAAGGGCAGAACATGATCTGCATCTACGTCGCCATCGGGCAGAAACGCTCGACGGTGGCGCAGGTGGTCAGCAAGCTCAAGCAGCACGGCGCCATGGACTACACCATCGTCGTCTCCGCCTCGGCCTCCGAACCGGCCCCGTTGCAGTTCATCGCCCCGTACACCGGAGTCACCATGGGCGAGTACTTCCGCGACAACGGCAAGCATGCCCTGATCATCTATGATGACCTCTCCAAGCAGGCGGTCGCCTATCGCCAGCTGTCGCTGCTGCTGCGCCGTCCGCCGGGGCGCGAAGCCTATCCCGGCGACGTCTTCTACCTGCACAGTCGCCTCCTCGAGCGTGCCTGTAAGCTCAACGATGAGATGGGCGCCGGATCGCTGACCGCGCTGCCGATCATCGAGACCCAGGCCGGTGACGTCTCGGCCTATATCCCGACCAACGTCATCTCGATCACCGATGGCCAGATCTTCCTCGAGGCTGACCTGTTCTACTCGGGCGTCCGCCCGGCGATCAACGTCGGCCTGTCGGTCTCCCGCGTCGGCGGCAGCGCCCAAGTCAAGGCGATGAAGCAGGTGGCCGGCACCCTGCGTCTGGCCCTGGCCCAGTACCGCGAGATGGCGGCCTTCGCCCAGTTCGGTTCCGACCTTGACGCAGCCACCCAGCGTCAGCTGGCCCGCGGTGCGCGCCTGGTCGAGGTCCTCAAGCAGCCGCAATACCAACCGATGCCGGTGGAAAAGCAGGTCATGATCATCTTTGCGGCCAACAACGGCTACATCGATGATTACCCGGTCAACGCGGCGCTGCGCTACGAGGCCGAGATGATGGGCTTCATGGAGAACAGCCACCCCGATCTGCTCACCGAGGTGCGCGACAAAAAGGCGATCGACAACGACCTGCAGGCCAAGATCAAGGGCGCCCTTGATGAATTCAAAGGGCAGTTTGCCGCCTAACCACGCCAGCATCAGGTAGAGAACCATGCCCAGTCTGAAATCGATCAAGAAGCGCATTTCGTCGACCAAGAGCACGCGCCAGATCACCAAGGCCATGAAGATGGTCTCGGCGGCCAAGTTGCGTCGTGCCCAGGAGGCGGTGGTTGCGGCCAGGCCCTTTTCCAACAAGCTGCAGCAGGTGATTGGCAGTTTGGCCCGGCGCGAGAACCAGGATGCCCATCCGCTGCTGGCCCAGCGTGGCCAGGGTAAAGCCCTGATCGTCCTGATCACCAGCGACCGCGGACTGTGCGGCGGCTTCAACGGTAACGTGTCCAAGGCTGTTGAGCGGCATATCTGCGCCAATCCCGATGGCTACGAGCAACTCGATCTGTTGCTGATCGGGCGCAAGGGGAACGATTACCTTAAGCGCCGCCCGGGAATGAGTATTTTCAAAGTCTACGACAACCTGCTCGGCACCGGCCAGGTCAGCTACGCCCCGGCTTCGCTGATCGGCCAGGAGCTGGTTGAACTGTTCGAGTCCGAGCAGTACGATGCGGTGTTCCTGGCCTTCAACGCCTTCCGCAGCGCCATCTCCCAGGAGCCGCTCATCAAGCAGCTGCTGCCGGTCGTCCCTGCAGGCGAGGAAAGCGACTCCGGTGAATATCTGGCGGACTATCTTTATGAACCGAATGTCACCGAGGTTTTGAGCCAATTGCTCCCTAAATACGTCGAGGTGCAGATCTTCCGAGCATTCCTCGAATCGGTGGCATCCGAGCACGGCGCGCGCATGAGTGCCATGGACAGCGCCAGCAAGAATGCCACGGAGATGATCGGCAAGCTGACCTTGCAGTACAACCGCGCCCGGCAGGCAGCTATCACCAAGGAGCTGATGGAAATCATCTCCGGCGCCGAATCGATCAAGTAGCTACCAGACAATAGAACGAGGCTACCCACCGGTTTCCGGACGGGCAGAATGGAGGAACGGGTCATCATGAACAAAGGACGCATCACGCAGGTCATCGGAGCCGTCGTCGACGTTGAATTCGAAGCCGGCCAACTTCCCGAGATCTATTACGCTCTCAGGGTGACCAACCCGGCGATTGATGACCGGGAGTGGAACCTGGTGCTCGAAGTTGCCCAGCATCTCGGCGAAAACACCGTCCGCACCATCGCCATGGACGCCACCGATGGTCTGGTGCGCGGCCAGGATGTGCTCGACACCGGCAAGCAGATCGTCATGCCGGTCGGTCTCAAGACCCTTGGCCGCATCCTCAACGTGGTCGGCGAGCCGATCGACGAAATGGGTCCGGTGGGCAATGAGCTGGAATGGGAGATCCACCGCCCGGCCCCGGCCTTCGTCGACCAGTCGACCAAGGTCGAAGCCTTCGAGACCGGCATCAAGGTCGTCGACCTGCTTGCCCCCTATGCACGCGGCGGCAAAATCGGCCTGTTCGGTGGCGCCGGTGTCGGCAAGACCGTTCTGATCATGGAGCTGATCAACAACATTGCCAAGCAGCACGGAGGTTTCTCGGTATTTGCCGGGGTCGGCGAGCGCACCCGCGAGGGGAACGACCTCTGGCACGAGATGAAGGATTCGGGCGTCATCGACAAGGCCGCGCTGATCTACGGGCAGATGAACGAGCCACCCGGTGCCCGTGCCCGCGTCGCCCTCTCGGCGCTGACCGTCGCCGAATATTTCCGTGACGAGGAAGGGCAGGACGTGCTCCTCTTCATCGATAACATCTTCCGTTTCACGCAGGCTGGTTCCGAGGTTTCGGCGCTGCTCGGCCGCATCCCCTCGGCGGTCGGTTACCAGCCGACTCTGGCCACTGAGATGGGCGAGCTGCAGGAGCGCATCACCACCACCCACAAGGGTTCGATTACCTCGGTGCAGGCGATCTACGTGCCAGCCGACGACCTCACCGACCCGGCCCCGGCTACCGCCTTCGCGCATCTCGACGCGACCACGGTTCTGTCGCGCCAGATCGCTGAGCTGGGGATTTACCCGGCTGTCGACCCCCTCGACTCCACCAGTCGCATTCTCGATCCGCAGGTGGTCGGCGTCGAGCATTACCAATGTGCCCGTGACGTGCAGTTCGTGTTGCAGCGCTACAAGGATCTGCAGGACATCATTGCCATTCTCGGCATGGACGAACTCTCCGAGGAGGACAAGCTGGTGGTGGCCCGCGCCCGCAAGATCCAGCGCTTCCTCTCCCAGCCGTTCCACGTGGCCGAGACCTTCACCGGCACCCCGGGCAAGTACGTGGAACTCAAGGATACCATCAGGGGGTTCCGCGAAATCGTCGATGGCAAGTACGACGATATCCCCGAGCAGGCCTTCTACCTGGTTGGCACCATCGAAGAGGCCCTGGAGAAGGCCAAGCAGTTGGCGGCTTAAACAAAAAGCAGGTGCAAGGTTAAAGGTCCAGGGTTCTCACCTTGAACCTCAAGCCTTGAGCCTTGAGCCTGAGGTGTTTATCAATGGCTGAGAAGCTCAAACTGGAACTGGTCACCCCTTATCGACACGTGCTGTCGCAGGAGGTCGACGAGGTGACCGCCCCCGGAACCCTTGGCGAGTTCGGGGTACTCCCTGGTCATACCCCGCTGCTGACCACGCTAAAGATTGGTGATCTGACCTACAAGCAGGGTCACGAGGTCTTTCACGTTGCCGTCAACTGGGGGTATGTGGAGGTCGAGGACGACGTGGTCACGGTGCTGGTCACCACCGCCGAACCGGCTGACCAGATCGACCTGGCACGTGCCCAGGCCGCCTTGGGGCGCGCCCAGGAGGCGCTCAAGAAGCTCAGTCCCGAGGACAAGGACTTCAAGGTCATGGAAGCCGCCCTTGCGCGCGCCATGATCCGTGTCCAGGTGGCGGCGCGCAGGTCGGCGCACTGATCAGCACCTAGATGAACGAATAAAGTGAAAGGGCGGCCCGCCGGGCCCGCTAGGTGAGCCGTAGCGCAAAGGTGTTGAAAACAAAGTCTTCTCGCTATGCACGGGGCCCCATAATATGTGGCCCCGTTTTATTGTGCGCCAGGCATGGCGCGTGGCGCGGAAGCGCCGATTAGTGAGTTGTGGTGACTCTCTGATGACTTGAGGGTGCAAGTCCCTTGCGGACCCTGATGGTGGGAACCGTTAGCCGAACAGCAAGGGTGTCCGGGGTGACCCGAAATCTGAAGGAAGCTGTAAGCGAAGTCCCGGCCCGACGAACAGGAACCGCATACGAGGCAGCCACATCTGGGCGAGAGGGCAATGACACTCGAAGCCCAATAATCATCCGGAAGATGTGGAAGTAGATGCGGCGGGTATATGGGATGAAGGTCACGCGCATTACGCTGGGAGGTCTGCCAACCTGCCTTGTGCTACCGGCATCGCGAGGTGTCGGGATGGGATGGTAGAAGTCAGCAGACGCCATAGTCGTCGGCCTGACCAGTCGATGAAGGGCTGAACCTGTCAGAGCATCCATGACGGATATTCTGATTGTCTTGGGCAGATGCCTCGCAAGAGGGCCTTGAAACCCGTAAGTAGCGGACGGGATCCGTGAGGCAGGGTTGGGTTCTTAGAGGACATCAGGGATGGAAGTCAATAGCGGAACATGCTGACAGGAACCGCCGTGTACGGAACCGTACGCACGGTGGTGTGGGAGGCCGGCGGGGGTGACCCCGCCTCCTACCCGATCACCCAATACTGTTAGCGGTCTTAGGTGTTTTCTGAGGCATCAGTTACGAGCCGCTATGTCGACCTGGGCTTAGGGTTTTTTCATGGTAAATTTAAAATCTACCTTCCTGAAAGCTGAGGGTTCCTGCCATCAATGTAGCCGCCGCTAAGATCCCTGTGTTTACAGCATTGAAGGTCGTCTGCATTGTGGTTGTCATGGTGGCCATGGCCACTGTCTGCTTCGCCGCCGAAAGTGGCGCGGAATTGGCGAAGAAGACCCAGAACCCGATAGCCAATCTGATCTGCTTGCCACTATGGAGTAACTGGAACTTCTGGCTCGGTCCCGAGGAAAATGTCGGGAGTTACACCTATTGTCGTATAATCGGTGATCCCGTTCTCTCCATGAGATAGCCAACCCGATCAACCATAGGAAGGGAAACAGGAAACAAAAGGCAACAGCCAATGTTCTTAATGATCCTCTTCTCGTGTGTTCTCGTGGCTATCACCGTAACCCTCCATGCCTTCGGGACCGTCAACGCGGCTTATGTTTTTGTTATCGATATCTTGGCACTCAGCAGGTATCATTAAATACTAAGTCGAAGCATCTCTCAGCGCCCGGCAAAGGAGGAATCATGCCCACAGGAGATCTTTTCCCCTCAGTCGAACAACGGATGAAGGCCTATCACAACCTGAGCATCCGCGCCAAGGACGCGGGCAGCCGCCCCGCTGCACCGAAGTCAACCATCACCCTGACCCGGGAGTTTGGCTGCGAGGCGTTTCCGGTAGCGGAGGAACTGGTCAGACTGGCCGAGAAGAAAACCGGCGAGCGCTGGGTGCTGGTCGACAAATCGCTCCTCGATGCGGTGGCCAAAGAGCACCACATCCCCACAGAGATCATCCTCACGCTCGGCAAAAAGCCGCGCTGGTTCGACGACATGCTGACGACATTCTCGCATAATTGGAAAGGCGATGCCGATTATTATCGCCTGCTTTGCGAACAGGTGGTGATGTCCGCCACGGCGGGGAATGCCGTCATCGTTGGTCTAGGGGCGCCGATCATCACCCGTTCCATGAAGAACTGCCACCATTTCCGGCTGATAGCGGATCACGATTTCAAGGTCGGCTCGATTGCCCGGCGTCTGAAAATCTCGAAGCAGGAGGCTGAAATCATGGTGCTGGACCGGCAGAAAGAGAGGGACCGGATCATTCGCAAACTCCTCGATGCCGACGAGCACGCTCCGCTCCTCTACCACGCGATTTTCAACAACGGCAAGATCAAGAGCCGGCAACTTGCCAGGATCATCAGTGATCACGTGCTGAATGGATAGCCGCTTGCACCCGCCGCGTCAAAAGCTTTCTGGACCTAGCGGGGCTTGCGCGCCACCGGGATGAGGCTGTGGGCCAAGTCGGCGAAGATGCGCCAGTCGCGTATCTCGTTGGCATCGGCCAGGGTGCTGCGGCTGACTTTGCCGCGGATGCCCATGTGATAGAATTTGTTGCTCAGGACACGCAGGCAGGCTTCGATGTCGCGCAGGCTCTCGCGATAAGTAAGTTGCGCGAAGTCCATGGTGCGGAATTGGTCGAAACAGGAGAAGCGCTTGACGCTGAAGCCGCCCCGGTAGCACTCCACACAACGCTGGAAAACCTTGGGCTGCAGGAAATCCATGACATGCGAGAAGATCAGCGGGCCTGAATAAATAGGCACTCCTCCACGGGAAAACCCCGCGAGGAGCATGGCAGGTTCGCCAAATCGATTTCAGTCGATGCCGCTCGATTTTTCTGAATTCGTAGGTTTTTTCATGAAGTTACAAGTTGCCAGCAACCATTGTTCCGGACACTACTGGGGCGGTGCCATTAAATTAAAATGTCCTAGTTTAGTGTTTTAAAATATCTTTTGTCAAAACATTAGGCCAGTAAGTATATAAATTTACGTGCCTAATGTTTGATAAGCGCTATTCTAAATCAACATCTTTGTGATCGGCTTATCTGTCTGGCCGCCCTTTTTTTGTCCGCGCACCAGCCGGTGGTCAGTCCCGGGCGCGCTCCTTGACCAGTCGCGAAATGGCCCGGAACTGCTCGTGGCGAGAGTCCTTGAGCAGTTGGAACAGGGCCATTTCAGCCGTGACCACCAGTGCGCCGGCGCGGGCAGCGTTACGGACGCCGGCACGGAAGTCCTCCTTGTGACGAGAACAGACGGCGTCGCGCAGAAGATGTACGTGATAGCCGGCATGCAGCAGGCCTAGCGCCGTCTGGTAGACACAGACATGGGTTTCCATGCCGGCGACCAGCACCTGGCGCCGACCGAGCTTTCCGAGTGCGTCCAGGAATGCCGGCTCACCGCAGCAGCCGAAGCAGGTCTTCTCAATCACCCCAGCCTTGCACGCCGCCGCCAGTTCCGGCACGGTATGGCCGATCCCCTGGGGGTACTGCTCGGTGGCCAGCACCGGGATGCCGAGCAGTTGGGCGGCTTCGATCAGCAGGCCCGTGGTGGCGCGCATGCGCTCGTAAACCTTGTGCGGCATGGCGGTGACCAGTTTCGCCTGGATATCAATGACCAGCAGTGCCGCCTGTTCCCTGTCGAGCGAGAATCTGTCCAGTTCGATACTCATTGCTTCAGCTCCTTGGTAAAAAGGTTGCCGAGGTTGGCCAGCGACCGCTGCAGTTCCTCGGGGTTATGGGCTTCTAGAGTGATCGATGGGGGGGGCGCCTTCTCGTTCAGGAGGTTCATGAGCGGCGCATAGTCGATGATCCCTTCGCCGACCGGCAGGTGCTCGTCGTTCTGGCCGCGGTTGTCGTGGAGGTGGAGGTGGAGCAGGCGTGGGGCGATGGCAGTCAGCCACTCGGTCTGGTCCGTGCTGCCGAACAGGCGCCAGTGGCCGATGTCGAAGCAGTGGCCGAGCCAGGGGCTGTCCAGGAGCCCGACCAAAGCCGTCAAGGTGGCCGGAGTGTCCTCGTAGATATTCTCCAGCGCGAGCCGACAGTCGAGCGGCTCGGCGGCTTTCAGCAACGGCGTGAAGGTGGCCGCCGCCTGCTCGGTCCAGAGCGCTGCAAGCTTGGGGTAGCGCCAGCGGTCATAGCCGGGATGCACCACCATCAAGTGTGCGCCCAGGCGTGCAGCGGCCTGCAGCGCCTGGGTCAGGCGCTGCAGGGTGATCTCGCGGACCATCGGCTCCATGGCTCCGAGACTCAGGTCGAAAAATGGTGCATGCACCGTCGGACGCCGGCCGGTTCTGGCGATCCGCCTGGACAAGCTGGCCAACTCAGCGCTTGCCACGCCATCCAGATCTGGCCCCTTGAAGGCGATCTCAGGAGCCAGACCAAGGTCGAGAATCCGTTGCAGGAATTCGGCCCGGCGCAGCCAGGGGAGATGAGCATGGAGCTGGTACATAAGTAACGGCATACCCTTCGAGTCATCGAATGAGGGGCAATCATGACCTGTCGCAGGGTATTGACTGCTCCGTACGGATGCCGCGGCGAAGGTTCTCGGCAGGGGCGTAACTGCCGGCCGTGACCCCCCTGGGAGCGGGACTCGCGACGAGCAACATATTTCACCAATACGATCCGCATTTACAGGCACATTATTAGAATCATATCGGAACAAGTCTGAAAAAGCAAATAGTTAGCCTTTGATAAAAACGTGGTCAAGGAGATATTGCTTGACAAACATTGTATACAGTATACAATGTTCCGAGTTTGACTAAGGGGGTTACCGTGCGCCGCAAGCCGATCGAACGCCACCAGACCTTGCGGGAAAAGATCCTCGAGTCGATTCGTGAGGCGATTCTCAGGGGGACGCTCAAGCCCGGCGAGCGGGTTTCCGAGCCGGAGCTGGCCGAGCGCTTTGGCATCAGCCGGACACCGATCCGCGAAGCCTTCCGCCAGCTTGAATCGGAGGGCTATCTGGTGGTGATTCCGCGCAAGGGGGCCGTCGTGGCCTCCCTGTCCGAGCGCGACGTGATGGAGTTCTATGCAATCAAAAGCATTCTGGAAGGACACGCCGCGAGAATCGCCGCCGAGCGCATGACCGAGCGCGATCTCGAGCGTCTCGAGACGATCAATAACCGGCTCCAGCAGATTGCGGGTGACGGCGACATCAAGACCTTTTTCCGGATACATAATGAATTTCACGAATTGTTCATCAAGGCCTCCGGCAACGACAAACTGGTGGAGCTGATCAATCATCTAGTGCTCAAATTCAACCGCCTGCGGCTGGCATCGCTCGCCCAGCCCGGGCGGATGGATATCTCCGTGCAGGAGCATCGCAAGATCATCGGGGCCTTTCGCAAGCATGACGGTGAGCTGGCCGAAAACCTGGTGCGGCGGACCGCTACCATCGGCGCCGAAGTCCTGATCCAGAGCCTGGCCCAGGAGCAGGGGAAGAAAGCCGAGCAAACCGTTCGGCGCGTCGACGTCTGAAGCGCTCCGCTGTCCCGGAAAATGTCAACCCGCCGAAGATGGCGGGTTTTTTGTGTCTGCCAAGAGAGTCAGCCGCCGGTGGCCAGGGTGGCCAGTATCGGCAGCTTGTCGGGCGCTGGTCAGGTGCGCAACCGGTAACTGCGGCCGATCAGCGCTGCGGCCCAGGCAAACAGTACCAGGGCCATCAGGGCACTGACCGCAAAGGCCGTGGCGAAGGAGAGGTCCCCCTGGCCGAGGAGGGCGTGGCGGAAGCCGTCGATCAGGTAAAAAAGCGGGTTGAGATGGGACAACCCGGCCCAGGTGGGGGGGAGGATGGAGATGGGGTAGAAGACGCCGCCCAGATAGATCAGCGGCAGCAGGATGAAGTTGGTGTACATCGCCAGGGAATCGAAGGAGTTGGCGTAAATCGCGGTAATGATGCCGAACTGGGCGAAGAGGAAGCTGGCGATAACGGCCATGGCGATGACCAGCAGCGGATGAGCCCAGGGAAGCGTGGCGAAAAACAACGAGATCAGCCAGACCACCGCGCCGACCGCCAGACCGCGGAGCATGGCTGCCAGGGTGTAGGCCATGATGAACTGCGCCGGGGTCAGCGGGGTGACCAGCAGGTCGACGATGTTGCCAAGGTAGCGCGACATGAACAGCGACGAGGCGGCGTTGGAAAAGGCGTTGTTGATAACTCCCATGAGGATCAGGCCGGGGATGACGAACTGGGCGTAGCTGAACCCTTCGATGACGCTGATCCGCTCGCCGAGCGTGGCGCCGAAGATGAACAGGTAGAGGGCGGCAGTGATCACCGGTGTCACCAGGGTCTGTGAGGCGACTCGCAGGAAGCGCCGCACCTCCTTCTGAAAGAGGGTGTAGAACGGCAGCCAGGGGATGAACGCGGGGAGGCGGGGGGCGCTCATGGTTCATCACCGCCGCTGGCCGGGGTGTCCTTGGTGATCTGCAGAAAAACTTCTTCGAGACCGGCGCGCTTGGTTTCCAGGTCGGCAACCGGCATCCCGAGCCGACCGAGGAGATCGAGCAGGTCGCCGGTGGTCTGCGGTGGCGGCAAGGTCAGGCGCATGGTGCGGCCGCCACCATCGAGCTGGGCGCCCCACCCCAGCAGTTCTGCCGGGAGGGCTCCCAGCGGTTCGCGCAGATGCACGATCACGCCGCGGGTGCCGAGGCGTTCGACCAGGGCGCCGGTGGCTTCCAGGGCGATCAGTTCGCCGTGGTGCATGATGGCGATGCGGTCGCACATCTGCTCGGCTTCTTCGAGGTAGTGGGTGGTGAGCAGGATGGTCGTGCCTTCGCGGTTGATTTCGCGCACGAACTCCCAGAGGGTGTGGCGCAGTTCTACGTCGACTCCGGCAGTTGGCTCGTCGAGGATCAGCAGCTGCGGTTTGTGGAGCATCGCCTTGGCGATCATGAAGCGCCGCTTGAGGCCCCCGGAGAGTTTGATCATTACCTTGTGCCGGTGCGGGCCGAGGCCTAGCCGCTCGATCAGCCGTTGGCGCCAGGCCGGGTCGACGCGCACGCCGTAGTAGCCGGCGTGGAACTTGAGGGTCTGGTCGATGGTGAAGAAGTTGTCGATGACCACTTCCTGGTGCATGACGCCGACCAGGCGCCGGGTCATCCGGTAGTCCCGCTGGCTGTCGTAGCCGAATACCTCGATTGAACCGCTGCCGATGCGGGTGACCCCGGCGATCATGTTGATGGTGGTGCTCTTGCCGGCGCCGTTTGGGCCGAGCAGGCCGAAAATCTCACCCGGCGGGATGCTGAAGGACAGCCCCTTGACAGCCGGTTGGCTGTCGTAGTGCTTGGTGAGGTCGCGAATGGCGAGGGCGGGAGGGTTCATCGCTTTTCTTTATGCCGGTCAAGCGGTGGGTTGTCAAGCGCTGGACGTCTGCCGGTTCACATGGTAAATGAATAGCTGGCCAGCCATAGTGGCGCCAAGGAGGAAATCATGGATAAGTTTCGCTTGAAAATAGGGGTCGTTTTACTGTTCGTCTTGGCCTGGGTGGTGCCGGCCCGGGCGGAGTTGCGGGTGGAGGGGACCAAGAGCGCGCGACTGCCGAAGGCGGCTCTCGATATGGCGGTCACCATGGACGGGACTCGATTATTCGTGTTGATGAAAGGGGGAGAGGTGCAGGTACTCACCCCGGCCGGCGAGCTGCTGGGACGCTTGTCCGTGACTGCCGATGCTGAGCGGCTGGCGGTTTCCCCGGAAGGAGACCTCTTGTACGTGTCGGCAGGGACCGAATTGCGGGTTGTGGAGGTCGCCGACCAGCATGAGCTGCCGGTCCTCAACTCACCCGTCAAGGGGGCGACCAATGCCGCGGTGACCTTTACGGTGTTCAGCGACTTCCAGTGTCCCTACTGTTCGCGAGTGGTCGCCTTCCTCGACGAAATCCTGGCTAAGAATCCGGCCCACACCCGCATCGTCTTCAAGCAGTTCCCCCTGCGCATGCACAATCTGGCCCTGCCGGCCGCGCTGGCCAGCCTGGCGGCGCGAGACCAGGGCAAGTTCTGGCCGTTGCACGACCTGCTCTTTGCCAATTACAACCAGTTGAGCGAGGAGAAAATTCGCAGCCTGGCCCAGCAGGCCGGTCTCGATCTGGCCCGTTTCGATCGGGAGCGAAATTCCCAGAAGCTGCGTGACGAGGTGCAGCGCGACATGGAACTCGGCCAGCAAGCCGGAGTGCAGGGGACGCCGACGGTGTTCCTGAACGGCAAGCTGCTTCGAGAGCGGACCCCTGCCGGGGTACAGGCGCTCATTGACCGAGAGGTGGCTCGCAGCAAGGGGGCTGGCAAGTGATGAACAAGCTGCTGCTGGCGGCGGCTCTGCTGCTCGCGGGCTGTGTTTCCGCCGCTGCGCCTCCGCCTCCGCCGCCTGATCCCGGCTTTGCCGCTCTGGGCCTTCACCGTGTTGCCGTTGGCCCCGTCGCTTATGCGACCCACCAGCCGGGCGAATCGTGCAGCACCTTCATCGACGAGGATCTGCGCAGCGCCTTGGTGCGCGAGCTGCGGCGCCGCGGCTACGAGGCCTTTGCGGTCGGCAACAGCGTACCCCGCTCCTTTGCCGCCGGGCCGCCCCCCCCCATGCCGGGCGAGCCCCCGCCGGCCGGTCCGGTGCCATCGCCAAGCGTGCCGGGGGTTCTGCTGGTCTGGATCGAGGAGTACTGGGAGAATACCCTGTGCGGCTGGGAGGGGCCCAAGTACCTGACCATGGGCGCCGTCGGCGTTCTCTATGCCGATTCGCCGCCGCGGGAGGTCTGGCGGGGACGCGCGCGTGATGCGGAGCAGGGAGATTACCGGTCGGGTGACCTGATCTGGCTCACGACGACGCGGCTGACCGAGCAGCTGCTGGCATCACTGCCGGCAGGGCCGGACTGGTCGGCTCGACGCTGACCCGTCAGGCGGCGTCGGCGGTGGCACTGGCCTCCTCGACCGGCGCCTTCTTTTTGGCGAAGACACGCGCCACCCAGATACCGATCTCGTACAGGATGTACATCGGTCCGGCCAGCACAGTCTGGGACACCACGTCGGGCGGAGTGAAGATCGCACCGAGGACGAAACAGCCGAGCAAGGCAAACTTGCGGTTGCGGGCCAGCATCGGGGCATCGACCACCCCCATGCGGGCCAGGAAAAAGATCACGATCGGCAGTTCGAAAGTGATGCCGAAGGCCAGCAGCATCTTTCCGGCCAGGGAGAGGTAGCTGCCCATGGAGAGCATCGGCACCACCTCGCCGCCGGCGGTGCCGGCTTGGACCAGAAAGCCGAACATCAGCGGGAAGGCCACGGTGAAGCCGAACAGTGTACCGGCGATGAAGCATGCTGAGCTGAGCACGACGAAGGGGATCACGTAGCGCTTTTCGTTGGCGTACAAGCCCGGGGCGATGAATCCCCACAGCTGCCAGAAGATCACCGGCAGGGCCACCAGCAGCGCGGCAAAGGCACCGATTTTCAGGTAGGCGAAGAACGGCTCGGTGGCGGTGATGAAAACCAGCTTGGTCCCTTCCGGCAGGGCGTCGCGCAGCGGCTGCGAGATCATCAGATACATCTGCTCGGCGTAGTTGTAGCACACCAAAAAAGCCACGAACCAGGCGATGAAAGCCCGGACGATGCGCTTGCGCAACTCTTCGAGATGCTGCATCAGCGTCATGCGCGCATCATCCATGTTGCGACTCCGGGCCGGACGACGTACCGGCCTCGGTTTTGACCGGGCCTGCGGTCGTGCTTGCGCGGGCATCCCCTGCCGCGGTCTCAGGCGCTGCCGTACCGGCTGCCGAGGCTGCCGGTGAAGTCTCCGGTGAGCCGTCCGCTTCCGGAGGATATGGGTCCGGGGTTCCCGGCGGGCGGAGTTTCCCCTCCGCCCGCAGCTTCTGCCGCAACTCCTTGGCGCGGGCCACCCGGTTCTCTTCTTCGAAGGTTTGCTTCAATTCATCGGTGGCGCGGCGGAACTCGGCAAAGCCCCGACCCAGGGCTTTGGCCAGATCGGGAAGGCGCTTCGGACCGATGACCACCAGGGCGATGACCGCAATCAGCAGCAGTTCCGGAAAGCCGATACCGAACATCAAGGCGTCCTTGGCAGGAGAAGATCCCCGCAGTGAGGTGTGCCGAGGATACCGGTTGCGCTGTTTCCTGTCAAGCGGGCCAATGGATAAATATTTGACATATCAAGGTTTTATCCATAAAATGAACGATTGAACATGCCAAGGACGGCCCTCTTATGGACCTGCTCAACAAAGAACTCTTTCAGGAAATCCGCCGCTTGGCCGTCAAGCGCGACGCTCTGATCCTGGCCCATAACTACCAGCGCGACGAAATTCAGGCCGTGGCCGACATCTGCGGCGACTCCCTGGGGCTGTCGCAGGAAGCGGCGAACACCGGCAAACAGGTGATCGTTTTCTGTGGTGTGCACTTCATGGCCGAAAGCGCGGCCATCCTTGCCCCGGCCAAGACAGTACTCATTCCCCGTGCCGATGCCGGCTGCCCGATGGCCGACATGATCACCGCCGACGGGGTGCGTTTGATGCGTGAGTGCCATCCTGGTGCGCCGGTGGTCACCTACGTCAACTCCAGTGCCGCGGTCAAAGCCGAGAGCGACATCTGCTGCACCAGCGCCAACGCGGTGCGGGTGGTCAATTCCCTCGCCGCAAGCGAAGTGATCCTCACTCCCGACCGCAATCTCGGCCGGTACATCGCCCGCCATAGCACCAAACGCTGCCATCTCTGGGACGGCTATTGCCCGACCCATGACCGGTTGACGGTTGCGGAGGTCAGGCAGGCTCTGGCCGACTACCCGGAGGCGGTCTTCATGGCCCATCCCGAATGCCCGCCGGAGATCCTCGATCTCGCCCAGCATATCTGCTCGACCAGCGGCATGTATGTCTATGCCCGACAGAACCCGGCGCGGCAGTTCATCGTCGGCACCGAGGCGGGGATCCTCTACCGCCTGCGCCTGGAAAACCCGGAAAAGGAGTTCATTCTGCCGACCACCCGGCTGATCTGCCCGAACATGAAGCTGACTTCCCTTGACGACCTTCGTGAGTCACTGCAGACCATGAGTCCGCGCGTTACCGTTTCTGCCGATGTCCGCGAGCGGGCGTGGCTGGCCCTCGACCGCATGCTGGCGGTGCCGCGCGATTGATGGCCCATGCGGCGCTGAGCGCCCGTTATCCATGACGACCCCTGCCGAACCATCCATTCACTACCGGACCCTTGCGGCGCTGAGCGCCGAACTGCTCCCCCTGCCGCGCGCCGAACTGCTCGGCCTGGCCGGCAGCAGCGGGGCCTACCTGGCTGCCGGGCTGCTGGCTGCCGGTGAGCCGAAGCTGGCAGTGTTGGCACCGGACCAGGCCACGGCCCGGCAATTCGGCGAGGCGCTGGGGTTCTATCACGGCCGGCCCTTTGAGGTTGCCCTCTTCCCGGAGTGGGAGCTCGATCCCTACGCGCCGCTCTCTCCCCACCCCGACGTGGAAGCCCAGCGCCTGGCCACCCTGACAGCCCTGGCCGCCGGCCGGCTGCGCGTAGTGGTCACCACGGTCCGCGCCGTGCAGCAACGCATCATCCCGCGGGCCGTCCTGGCGTCCCTGCACCTGGTTCTGCAGGCCGGCAGCGAATATCCGCGCGATGCGCTGCTGGCGAAGCTGGTGGCCCTCGGCTACCAGCGGGTGCCGCTGGTCGAGGAGCGCGGCAGCTTTGCGGTCCGCGGCGCCCTGGTCGATCTCTTTCCGCCGACGTCTGCCTTGCCGGTCAGGCTGGTGTTCTTCGGCGACGAGCTGGAGGAGCTGCGGCCCTTCGAAGCTCTCACCCAGCGGACCGGCGGCGAACGGCTGGCGCTGCTGGAGCTTTCCCCAGCCCGCGAGATGATCCTGGCCGGCGAACACCTGGCCACCTACTGCACCAGGCTCCGTGCCCGCTGCGACGAACTGGAACTGCCGCGCAGCGTGCGCGAAGCGTTGCTGACCGAGGCGCGCGAAGGCCTGTTGGCCCCGGGGCGTGAACAGCTGCTGCCGTTCAACTATCCGGTCCTTGACACCCTGTTCGATCATCTTGGCCGGGTGCGCTGGCTGGTCCTCGATCCCCCGGCGGTGGCCGGTGCGATCGACGAGTTGGCGGCGCTGGTGCGCCAGGGGGAGCGGCGCCAGCAGGAGCGCAATGAACCGTTTGCCTCTGCCGCCGCCTTCTATCTGTCGCCGGAGGAACTGGAAGCGCGGCTGAATCGCAATCCCCGTCTTGACCTTGCGGCTTTACAGGTCTATCGACTGGAGGCGGAGTTCCCGGTCTTCCGGGTGCCGCTGCAGGGGAACAGCGACCTGCGCCCGGACCATCCGGCCCACGACGGTACTCTCGGTTACCTGGCCGACCGGCTCCGCGACTGGTCCGACGATGGCTGGCGAGTGCAACTGGTCTGCCATCAGGAGGGGCAGGCCGAGCGTTTGCGCGACCTCCTCGAACCGAGCGGTCTGCCGCTGCGCTGGGCGCCGCAAGCTGCGGCGGGTACGTCCTGGCCGCCGGGGTTGACCGTGACCGTCGGCAACCTTGCCTGTGGCTTTCGTCTGGCTGAAGAGAAGCTTGCCGTCATCACCGATGACGAGATTTTCGGCCCGCGTACCCACCGCCGAGCCAGGCGGCGCGACCGCCGGGTGTTTGAATCCACGCTGGCCGACCTGCGACCCGGCCACCATGTGGTTCATGTCGACTATGGCGTCGCCCGCTATCACGGCCTGCTGCACCTCAAGGCCGGCGGTACCGAGGGCGACTACCTGCATCTCGAGTTTGCCGGCGACGACCGCCTCTACCTGCCGGTCGAGCGGATCGAGAAGGTGCAGAAGTACGTGGCCGACGGCGGCGAGCCGCGCCTCGACAAGATGGGCAGCGGCTCCTGGGAAAAGACCAAGCTCAAGGCCCGCGCCGCTGTCGAAGAGCTGGCCCGCGATCTGCTCCACGTGCAGGCCAGGCGCCAGCTGGCAGAAGGGTTCCGCTATACGCCTCCCGACCGGCTCTACCGGGAGTTCGAGGCGGCTTTCCCCTATGAGGAGACTCCGGACCAGCTCGAGGCGATCGAAGCGGTGCTGACTGACCTGCAGTCGGGGAAACCGGTCGACCGGCTGATCTGCGGCGATGTGGGCTACGGCAAGACCGAGGTGGCGATCCGCGCCGCCTTCAAGGTGGTGCTCGACGGTCGTCAAGTGGCGGTTCTGGTGCCGACCACGGTGCTGGCCCGACAGCACCTGGAGACGTTCCGTCAGCGTCTGGCCGATTTTCCGGTGACAGTCGAGATGGTCTCGCGCTTCCGCACTCCTGCCGAGCAGAAGCAAATCCTGGCGCGCGCCGCCGCCGGCCAGGTCGACATCCTGATCGGCACCCACCGTCTGCTGCAAGCCGATGTGCGCTTCAAAAACCTCGGTCTAATCGTGGTCGATGAGGAACAACGCTTCGGGGTGGCCCATAAGGAGCGGCTCAAGAAGCTGCGCGCCGAGGTCGATCTGCTCACCCTGACGGCCACACCGATTCCGCGGACTTTACACCTGAGCCTCACCGGCATCCGTGACCTGTCGATCATCGACACCCCACCGATCGACCGCCAGGCGATTCGCACCTATGTCACGCGCTTCGACGACGATCTGGTCCGCGATGCCATTCTGCGCGAACTGAAGCGCGGCGGGCAGGTCTACTTCGTTCACAACCGGGTGCAGACCATTGACGCCATGGGCGAATTCCTGCGCACCCTGGTACCCACCGCGCGAATTGGCGTCAGCCACGGGCAGATGGCAGAGGGTGCCCTGGAACAGGCCATGCTCGATTTCATCGAAGGGCGCACCGATGTGCTGCTGTGCACGGCGATCATCGAGAACGGCCTCGATATCTCGCGGGCCAACACCATTATCATCGACCGCGCCGACACCTTCGGCCTCGCCCAGCTCTACCAGCTGCGCGGCCGGGTCGGCCGTTCCCACGTGCGCGCCTATGCCTATCTGCTGATCCCCTGTGAGGGATCGTTGACCCACGATGCCCGCGAACGTCTGAAGGTGCTGCAGGAGCAGACCGAGCTGGGCGCCGGCTTCCGCATTGCCCGTCACGACCTGGAGCTGCGCGGTGCCGGCGATCTGCTCGGTGCCCGCCAGGCCGGGCAGATCGCTGCCGTCGGCTTCGAGCTGTACACCGAACTGCTTGAGGAGACGGTGAAAGAGCTGCAGGGACAGCTCCACGAGGCGCGCATCGATCCGGAAGTCCGTCTCGGCTTGTCGGCCTACTTGCCGGAAAACTACGTGGCTGATCCGAACCAGCGCCTGGTCCTCTACCGACGCTTGGCCGCCGCCACCGACGAGGATGAGCTCTATGCGGCGGGCGATGAACTGCGCGACCGCTTCGGCGAACTGCCGGGACCCGCCCAGCTGCTGCTCGAAGTCATGAAGCTGCGCGTGCTGATGAAGCAGCTGCGCATCGAGCAGGCCGAGTACGATGGCCACCAGCTGGTCTTTGCCTTTCCACCGACCACCCGTGTCACCGCCGAGCAGGTCATGGCCCTGCTGGCCCGTCCCGAGCGCTACCGGTTCTCTCCCGACTACCGCCTGTCCATCCGCCTCGGCCGAATCCCCGCGGAAGAGGCCTTGGCTGCGGCCAAAAAGGAATTGCGCGCGCTTTGCACGGCATGCTAGTTTGGGCCGCTAATGCCCACCGCAATATCGAGGAGCCTAAACTGAACCTGATCCAGCTTGCCCTTTTCGGCCTGTTCGCTCTCCTGCTTGGCGGCTGCGGCGCTGAGCCCGCGGCCGAAGCACGGCCGTTGCTCAAGGTCAACGACCGGCTGATCGATAAAGCCGAATTCGATGCGGTTTTCGCCAAGACCCTCAAGCCGGGGCAAGAGATCTCCCCGGCGGAACGCCAGGAACTTGAGCGCGCCTTTCTGAACCAGTTGATCGACCGCGAACTGACCCGCGCCGAGGTGCGTCGGCGCGGGATCGTCATTGCGCCGGCGGAACTGGCTGCCGCCGTCGAGGAACACCGCCGCGACTATCCGGACGATGGCTTTGCCGCAATGCTGCACGAGCGCGGGCTAACACCCGATGAGTGGCAGAGTGAGCTGGAGCAGAGCCTGCTGCTCGGCAAACTGGTCGACCAGGTGGTCGGCGCCCGGAACCAGATCGACGAACAGACGATCGATGCCTACTACCTCGCGCATCGTGCCGATTTCGAGCGGCCGGCCCAGGTTAGAGCCCGCCAGATCGTTGTCGCCGACCGTGCCGAAGGGGAGAGGATCCTCGCTCGTCTGCGCCAGGGGTCAGCCTTTGCCGAACTGGCCAAGGGCCACTCGCTCTCCCCGGAGGCCGAGCAGGGCGGAGACCTCGGTTTCTTTGGCCAAGAGGAGATGCCCCCGGAGTTTGCCACGGTTTTTAAACTGCCGGTGGGCGCTCTGAGCCCGCTGGTCAAGAGCGACTACGGCTTCCATCTCTTCCTGGTTGAAGAAAAACGCCCGGCAGCGCGGCTCAGCCGCCAGGAGGCGGCACGCGAGATTCGCACCGTGCTGGAGAGAGACCGCCGCGAAGTGCTTTATCAGGAATGGCTTCAGGAGCTGCGTGGCAGGGCGGTCGTCGAGGTCGACTGGCTGCAGCTCGAACCGCCGCGGTAAGGGTCACCGAGCCCGGACCGCAACGAGGAGGAGACTTCGGATCATGCGCGTAAAACGACTTGCCCTGCTTGCCATCGCCGTTCTTGGTCTGATGCCTTGCGCGCCGGCATGGGCCGAAGTGGTCAGCCGTATCGCGGCGGTGGTCAATGACGACATTATCACCACCTTCGAACTGGACCAGGCGCTCAACTCCCAACTGGCCAAGATGGACAAGCCACCTTCGCCGGCCCAGGTCGGAGCCCTGCGCAAGGATTTGCTCTCCCGTTTGATCGAGGAGGAGCTGGTACAGCAGAGGATCCGCGCGCTGCGACTGCAAGTCGGCGACGAGGAAGTGGAGAACGCCATTCTTGATGTGGAGAAGCAGAATCAGCTGACCCGCGCCCAGCTCGAGCAGGCAGTGCAGTCCGAGGGAGTGACCTTCGCGGTTTATCGGGAGAACCTGCGCAAACAGATCTTGCGCTACAAGCTGATAACCCAGGAGGTACGCAGCAAGGTCGATGTATCCGAGCGCGAGGTGCTCGAGTATTATCGTGCCCATCTTGAGGAATATCGCCTGCCGCCTACGGTCACGCTCAGTGCCGTGACCTTTCCGGTTCCGGCCAAGGCTGGCGCGGTGGAGCGTGATGCGGTCCGTAACGCAGCCCGCGAGGCCCTTGGCCGTCTGCGCCAGGGAGAGGCCCTCGAGCAGGTCGTGGCAGCCTATCGTGACGCTTTCGGTACAACCGGCGGCAGCCTTGGGACTTTGGTGGAAAAGGAGCTGACCCCCGAGTTTGCCCGAGCGCTTACGGGAGTTGAAAAGGGGGGGCTTGGGGCGCTGGCGGAGACCGATCAGGCAGTCGTCATTCTCAAGGTGGAAGACCGAAGCGCCCAGGCTCTGCGCCAGTTTGAGACGCTGCGTGCTGAAATTACCCAGACGCTGATGGAGCAGAAGACCGACGGCCGCATCAAGCAGTGGACGCAGGAGCTCAAGCAGAAAGCCTTTATCGACGTCCGCCTGTGACGTTTGCCAGGTGCTGCCGCTGAACACCAGAGGGCCCGCGCCGAT